>CAJADV010000224.1 GCA_903938575.1 uncultured Gammaproteobacteria bacterium | reverse complement strand
GTGAATGGCACGCAGGGCTTCGCTAGCGTGCCCTGGTAGTGGAGGCGCGCGGCGTGCAGAGGACCTAACAGGAAGGCCCAGACGTTTTCGCCGGTGATTGGCTTGTAATCCATCCAGCTCACCAGCCCGGGCTGGTAAAGCGGATTGCCGCTCGGCAGGCCCGAGGTTCTCACCAGGCTCGCGTAGGGGCCATCGGGGCCTGTCTCGAGGAAGGGATCCACGGAGAGCCAGCTGCGCGGCACCATGCGGAAGGCGTAGGCCGCCTCGGGTTCGCGGATGCGCTGGCCGTTGTAGATGAAGGTCTCGCCCTGCGTGAGGCCGCGGATCATGCCGGGCGCCGCTTCGGGTGCGTTGCCGAAATGACCCCCGCGCAGCAGCAGGTTCTGGTTTGTGGCAAGCCGGTAGGCATCGTTGGCGAGATGCGCTGGCGCGCCCAGCACCACGGCGATCTGCCAGGTTGCGCTGTCGTAGAGGTTAGCGCCCGAATGCGTGTTGACGCGCTCGGCGAGCAGATCACCCGCGGCGTTGTCCTCGGCGGCCACCCGGTAATCGCCGGGTTTGTAGCGCAACTGCACCGCGCAGTCCTGCGCGGGGAAATGGCACACGCGCTCGGCCCAGTAACGGGCGCTGTCGACGAAACTGAGCGGCAGGCGCTGGCCTGCCAGCGCCCCTGCGGTTGCGGTGTAGAGCACGCCGCCCTGATCGCGCGGCGTGACCAGAAAGCGGTAGCTGCGGGCGAGGGCATCACTGTCTTCGACAAGGGTGCCCACGCCCGCTGGCGCAGCCTCTGCCGCAAGGCCAAGCGCAAGACTCGCGAGGCCGAGCAGGGTGGCGCGCGGCATGTACATGGGTGAGGGCCTCCCGCAAGGCGTGGTGAGCAGGCATTCTCGCCTGAGCAGGTGCGTGGGCTGCAAACAATTCCGCCGCGCAGCGTGGCGATTCACGCATGGCCCGGTGGCATCGCACTCTGCGCGGGGCGGCATATCCAGCCCGTGGGCGATACACTGCGCTCCGGCGCCTGTAACCGGCCAGCGTTTCTCCGGGTGCCAGAGGAGATCATGCCGACCATTCGCCAACGCATCCGTTTTTCCGGTCGTATTGCGGGCGCCGTCCTTGCCCTGCTGAGCCCGGTGCTCCTTGCGGCACCCTTGCCCGATGTGGAATGGCCGGTCTACGGCGGCGATCCGGGCAGCCAGAAATACTCGCCGCTTGCCGATGTGAACCGCGACAACGTGGCGGGACTGCGGCTCGCGTGGTCCTGGGAAACCGGCGAACAGCCCAACCGCGAGTTCGTCACTTCGCCGGGAATGTTTCAGGCCACGCCGGTCGTGGTCGATGGCGTGATGTATCTCAGCACGCCCTATAACCGGGTGGTGGCGCTGGATCCCGCCACGGGGCGCGAGCTCTGGACCTACGACCCCGGCGCCTACCGGGCGGGGCAGCCGCCGAACGGCACCGGCTTCGTGCATCGCGGCGTGGCGCTATGGCGCGATGCAGCCAGCGGCAAACTGCGCGTCTTCATGAACTCGCGCGACCGTTTGCTGCAGCTCGACGCCGCCACCGGCACCTTGGTCGGCGGCTTTGGCGAGCAGGGCGCCGTGAACCTGCTCGATGGCCTGCAGTGGCCGGTCAATCCGCGCCACTACACCAACACCTCGCCGCCGCTGGTCTGGCGCGATCTGGTGATTCTCGGCAACGGCGTGGCCGACCGGCTGGTTTACCCGCGCGATCCGCCCGGTGATGTGCGGGCCTTCGATGCCCGTACGGGCAAGCCGGTGTGGAGCTTCCACACGGTCCCGCGCGCGGGCGAAGCGGGTGCTGAAACCTGGGGCAAGAACGCCAATACGCGCACCGGGCACGCCAACGTCTGGGCGCCCATGTCGGTGGACGAGGCGCGCGGGCTCGTCTATCTGCCGGTGGGCACGCCGAGCAACGATTTTTATGGCGGCAACCGGCCGGGCTCGAATCTCTACGCCGACTCGCTGGTGTGCCTGGATGCGGCCACTGGCAAGCGTGTGTGGCACCAGCAGCTGATCCATCACGGGCTGTGGGACTACGATCCGCCCGCGGCCCCCGCGCTGGTCACCCTCACTCTCGATGGACGCCGCGTGGATGCGGTGGTTCAACTCACCAAGCAGGGCTTCGTGTTCGTGTTCGACCGGGTCACGGGCAAGCCGCTCTACCCCGTGGAGGAGCGCCCCGTTCCCCCGAGCGACGCGCCCGGCGAGAGCGCCTGGCCCACGCAGCCCTTTTCTACCGGGCTGCCTCCATTGGTGCCGCAGGGCGTGACCCTCGAGGACGCCACCGATCTCACCCCCGAACTGCACGCCGAGGCCGTGGCGGTGTTGCAGAAAGCCCGTCTCGGGCCGCTGTTCACCCCGCCCAGCCAGCAGGGCACGGTGCAGCGTCCGGGCCTGATCGGTGGTGCGACCTGGGGCGGTGGCGCTTTCGACCCCGACACGGGCGTGATCTACGCCAAGGTCAACAACTCGCCCGAGATCATCTACCCGGACCTCACGGATGCCGAGGGCAATGTGCCGGAGGTGGGCCCCAACGATGCCCCCGCCATCTCGCTTTATCTGAAGCATCGCATCCCGGTGCTGAAGCCGCCTTATGCCTTCCTCGATGCACTGGACCTGAACGCCGGGCGCATGCTCTGGCAACTGCCCTTCGGCGATGACGCCAGGATCCGTGCCCATCGGGCGCTGGCCGGTGCCAGGCTGCCGGCCAAGCTGGGCGCGGTGGGCTCGGCCGGTGTGCTGGTGACCAAGGGCGGTTTTGTCTTTGGCGGGGGTGGTGACACGGCGGTGCACGCGGTGGATGCGCGCACGGGCGCGGACCTGTGGAGCTACCCGACTGGCGAACTGAAAACCAACGGCACGCCCATGAGTTATCGGGTCGGGGGGCGGCAGTTCCTGGTGATCGCGGTGGGCGGTCCGGGCCCGGGTGCGCGCTTGCTGGCTTTCTCGCTGTGAGGCGCAGCGCGGTCTGGCTGACGGGTGTGCTGGCCTTCGGGACGCAGGCCGGTGAGCGCTCTGTCTGGCCCGAGGGCGAGGGCCGAGAGATCGCCGAGCGCGCCTGCAGCCAGTGCCACGATCCGGTGGTCATCACCGCCTCGCGCCTCAGCGCGGGCCAGTGGTCGGCGCGGGTCGATGCGATGCTGGCCAAGGGCGCCAAGGTGGGCGACGATGAGATCGACCCACTGATCGAGTATCTGGCGACGCACTTCGGGCCCGCGTCGCCACGCTGATGCAACGGCCCTGTTCTCACCCTGTCACAGCAACCAAGAGGAATCCTGTATGCCCGTAATCCACGTCGAACTCTGGAAAGGCAAGCCGCCGGAAGTCCGCAACGCCCTCGCCGAGGCCATCACGGCCGCCGCGGTGAAGCACCTCGAGATCCCCCCGGAGGTGGTCACCATCATCTTCAACGAGATAGAGAAGCCCGACTGGTACATCGCCGGCAAGCCCTCCTGAGAGGCTGCGTGGGGTCGCGGGTGTGGCGTGATCCTGCTTGGGGGGTTGTCGCGGGCATGGCCCGCTCCTACCTGGGGATGGGCGCGGGTGTGGCCCGCTCCTACCTGGGGATGGGCGCGGGTGTGGCCCGCTCCTACTCGGGGATGGGCGCGGGCATGGCCCGCTCCTACTCGGGGATGGTCGCGGGCATGGCCCGCTCCTACTCGGGGGCGGTGCGCTGGGTGATTGCGTAGGAGCGCGCCGTGCGCGCGACCCAGCGGTGCCGTGGCTTTAGGGGCTGCAGGCCTTCTGAAGGCAGGGCTTTGTGACAGTTGCAGTGGCGGGCCGCGTCCGAGACGGCCCCTGCTCCCTCGGGAATAGCCAAGTTCTGCCGAGCCTTGGTCTTGATCCGGCTTGGTCTATCCAGCTAGATTGCGCGCTCATTTTTGCAGGCCCGTAGCCTGCCGGGGCTGCCGCACCGCCCCGATGTGCCGGTTTTCCCCGACCTCTTCTACAGGACACGATTGTGGCAAGGCAGAAAGAACTCAAGCTCTATCGCAACATCGGCATCATCGCGCACATCGATGCCGGCAAGACCACGACCACCGAGCGGGTCCTCTACTACACCGGCCGCAAGCACCAGATCATCGAGGTGCACGACACCAAGGATGGCAAGGGCAGCACCACCACCGACTACCTCGAGCAGGAACGCAAGCGCGGGATCACGATCCAGAGCGCGGCGGTTTCCACCGAGTGGAAGGGTTACCAGATCAACGTCATCGACACCCCCGGTCACGTCGATTTCACCATCGAAGTGAACCGCAGCCTCCGCGTGCTCGACGGCGCCGTGGTGGTCTTCGACGGCGTAGCCGGCGTGGAGCCGCAGACCGAGACCAACTGGCGCCTCGCCAACCAGTACAACGTTCCCCGTATCTGCTACATCAACAAGATGGACCGCATGGGGGCCAACTTCGGCCACTGCGTGAAGGGCATCCGCGAGCGTCTCGGCGCCAACGCGCTGCTCTGCCAGATCCCCATCGGCAGCCACGACGAGTTCGTGGGCATGGTCGATCTGGTCGCCGGCGTGGGTTATGTCTGGTCGGCTGACGACAAGGACAGCCCCTGGGAAACCGTCCCCATGGAAGGATTATCCGAGCGCTTCAAGTTCGCGTCCTCGGCCGACAACGAGTGGCTTTCTGACCTGCCGAAACTCCGTCAGAACATGCTCGAGACAGCGCTTGCCCTGGACGATGATGCGTTCATGCAGTATGTCGAGACCGGCGAATTCGACCCCGCCGTATTGAAGGAGTGCATCCGCAAGGGCTCCGTTTCCGGGGCACTGGTGCCCGTGTTCTGCGGCTCCTCGTTCAAGAACAAGGGCGTGCAGCAGCTCCTCGACGCGGTCATCGACTACCTGCCCTACCCGGGCCAGAACGGTGGCATCGCGCTGGTCGACGAAGACGGCAACGCCATCGGCGAGCAGGAAGTCCGCGACGACGCTCCAGCCCGCGCGCTGGCCTTCAAGGTCATCAACGACCAGTTCGGCTCGCTCACCTTCATCCGCGTCTACTCAGGCGTGATCAAGAAGGGCGACGCCCTGATAAACGTCACGCGCGACAAGAAAGAGCGCGTTGGCCGTATCGTCGAGGTGCAGGCCAACCAGACCAAGGACATCGATGAAGCACGGGCGGGCGATATCTGCGCCCTCGTGTCGATGCGCGATACCGAGACCGGTGACTCGCTCAGCGACCCCGCGCACCCGGCCTTGCTCGAGCGCATGCGCTTTCCCGACCCGGTTATCAGCGTGTCGGTCGAGCCCAAGACCCGTGGCGACCAGGACAAGATGTCCTCGGCGCTCTACAAGATGGCCAAAGCAGATCCTTCGCTGCGCCTCGAGGTCGATCACGAGACCGGTCAGACCGTGCTTCGCGGCATGGGCGAGCTGCACCTCGAAGTCACCATCGACCGCATGCGTACCGAGCTTGGTGTCGATGCCAACATGGGCAAGCCCAAGGTGAGCTTCCGCGAAGCCTTCGGCAGATCCCTCGAGCACATCTACACCCACAAGAAGCAGACCGGTGGTTCGGGTCAGTTCGCCGAGGTGAAGATCCGCTTCGAGCCGGGCGAGACGGGTTCGGGCGTGGAGTTTATCGACGAGGTCTCCGGCGGACGTATCCCGCGCGAGTACATTCCGTCCGTCGAGCACGCGATCCGCACCGAGTGCAAGACCGGTCAGGTCGCCGGCTACGAGGTGGTGGACTTCAAGGCCTTTCTGCTCGATGGCAAATTCCACGAGGTCGACTCCTCGGCACTCGCCTTCGAAATCGCAGGCCGTGCAGCCTTCCGCGAAGCCCACAGACTCAGCAAGCCGAAACTCCTCGAGCCGATGATGCGCATCGAGGTGGTGGTGGATTCCGATTACCTGGGTGACGTGATCGGCGACATCAACCGTCGTCGTGGTCAGGTGGTGGAGCAGGGCCAGAAAGGCACCGCATCCTTCGTGCAGGGCTTCGTGCCGCTTGCCGAGATGTTTGGCTACATCAGCTTCCTGCGCTCGGCCACCAGCGGCCGCGGCACCTTCACCATGGAGTTCGATCGCTACTCCGAAGTGCCGAGCAGCATGGTCGAGAAGATGATGGAGAAAGAGGGCCGCTGAGCCCTCGAGTTCCGGCGGTGCCGGGCGTCCCTGCAGTCAGGGGCGCCCCGGCTCCACGGTGCCTTGATCCCCGCGCAGCCCTGCTGCCAACGCGTGTTTCCCCCGTTTGATCCCTACAGCCGCCCCAGAATGGCGATTGCCGCCAGGCAGTTGTAGGGCACGCCACCCAGGTTGTGGCTGAGTCCCAGTACCGGATCCTTCAGTTGCCGCTTGCCGGCGCGTCCGAGCAGCTGCAGGTAGTTCTCGTAGGCCATCCTGAGCCCCGTCGCGCCGATGGGGTGGCCGAAGCACTTGAGGCCGCCGTCGATCTGGCAGGGCAGGCCGCCATCGGCATCGAAGAAGCCATCCATGATGTCTTTCACAGCACCGCCGTCCGGCGAGATGCCGAGGTCCTCCATGGTCACCAGTTCGGTGATCGAGAAGCAGTCGTGCACCTCCATCATGCTGATCTCCTTGCGGGGATTGCGTACGCCGGCCTCCGCATAGGCTTTGGCGGCGGCGATGCGCGTGTTGGCGACGTAGCTCCCGTCCCAATCCGCAGTGCCGATTTCCAGCCCCGCGCTGAGCGAGAGCTGCAGCGCCTTGATCGTGACGATATCGTGCTTGCCGAGAGAGCGGGCGATCTCCGGGGTCGTGACGATGGCGCAGGCAGCGCCGTCGCTCACGCCACAACAGTCGTAGACCCCCAACGGATCGGCGATCAGCGGGGCGTTCAGGATAGTGTCCAGATCGACTTCTTTCTGCAGGTGCGCCTTGGGGTTGCGCGCCCCGTTCTGGTGGCTTTTCCAGGACACCCGGGCCATTGCCATTTTCAGGTCTTCGCGCGAGACGCCGTAGCGCGCGCGGTAGCCCGCGGCCAGTTGCGCGAAGCCGCCGGGCGCGGTGGACACGGGGAGGATCAGGTCGTTCAGCGTGCCGCGGGTGCCGGTCGGCAGCCCGCCGTAACCCGTGTCCTTCAGCTTTTCCGCGCCGATTGCGAGCGCGATGTCGACCACGCCGGCCGCTACCGCATAGGCCGCACCACGCAGTGCCTCGGTGCCGGTAGCGCACATGTTCTCGACGCGCGTGAAGGGGATGCCTCCCATGCGCAGCGCCGTGGTGGCCGGAATGGCCGAGGTGCCCACGTTGACCCGATCGACGGCGGAGCCGTACCAGCCGGCCTCGATCCGGCTCTTCTCGATGCCGGCGTCGGCCAGCGCCTCCTGGAAGGCCTCGTTCAGCAGATGCTCGGTGCCGCAATCCCAGCGCTCCCCGAATTTCGAGCAGCCCATGCCGATGATCGCGACCTTGTCCTTGATACCAGTTGCCATGACGTGTCCTCGCGGCGGGCTCAGCCGGCCGGCGTTGCTTTCCAGAAGTAGCGGTGATGATGGCGCAGGCTGTCGCGGTCCTTGATCCGGAACACCATGCGTAGCTGCAGGCCTACCTCGAATGTCTCGGGCACCACCTCGACCATTTCCATCAGCGTGCGCGCGCCGTTGTCGAACTGCACCAGCCCCATGTGCAGCGGCGGGGCCGGGTAGTACGCCAGCCAGTCGGCCGTGAAGGTGGCCACGCGGGCTGATTCGTCGGCCAGCGGCACCGGCGCCAGTGGCGCCACTGATCCGCAGCGCACGCAGGCGGCCATGCGCGGAAACTGCACCGTGTCGCAGGCGCCGCATTTACCGCCGATGAAAGAGATGATCTGATCGCTCGCGCGGTAGAACTGCGTCATCGAGGTCTTGGTGTCGAGTTCGGCGCGCATGCCCCAATCCAGTTCGATCTCGCCGCTGAAGGAGAGCATCCGCGTGTAGCTGGTGTCGGTCAGGCCGCGCGCCAAAGTGCGGCTTACGCTCATGCCCGACTGATGGCTCGTGATTGCTGTCGTGGCCTCGAAGAGCAGTGCGTCGCAACCGGCGCCGAAGCCCACCACGAGAATGCGCTCCCCCGGCTTGGCCGCTTCCAGCGCGAGCCCGAGCATCATGAGCGGGTGCGCAGCGCCCGTGTCGCCGCAACGCGCTGCCAGGTTGTCCACCACCGCATCGGCGCGAATCCCGAGCTTCCGCGCCACCGCTGGTGCCACGCCGGAAATCGTCGATGGCAGGCAGAAATAGCTGATGTCGGCGGCGTTGATGCCGCTGGTTTGCAGCAGCCGCGCGACCACCCCGGGCACGATCTTGAGATAGGCCTCGTCGCGGACCCAGCGCTCCTCCCAGGCGTAGTCGTATTTCTGTCCCTCGCTGCGGAAATGATCGACAAACTGACTGATCGCCGAGGCGCTGCCGAGGTAGCGCGCGATCACCTCGCCCGCGCCCGTGCGTACGGCCACAGCACCGGCGCCATACTGCATTTCCTGCGCGCTTGCCGGTCTGGCGTGGCGTTTGTCGGCCGCCACCACGACGGTGTCGCCGCTGGCCGAGGACTCCAGCGCGCGAATCAGCGCCGAGGTGGCGCAGCGCAGCGAGCCGCCGGCATCCAGCGAGCCGATGTCGTGGGAGAGGCCTGATGCCGCGGCGATCAGGCTGGCGTTCTGCAGATCGGCGAAGGGCGCGGTGGTGGAGGCAAAGCTCAGCGCGGTGACGGGGTTCGCGCGCGCTGTGCGCAGACAAGCGCGCACGGCGTCCACGCTCATGGTGATCGCGTCTTCATCCCAGCTGCAGAAGGCGCGCTCGCCCTTGCCCGCGGCTTTGAGTCCGGGCATGGCCCATGCGTGCGCTGCGGCAATGGAGGCGCGCGCCATGCGCAGGCGGGGGATGTAAGCCGCGTAAGAGGTGATGCCTCGGTCGGACATTCAGTGGCTCCGTCAGCTGGGTTGCGGTGGATCGGATTGTTTCGGGATGCCTGCTTGGCCGGCATATCGCGACTCGCGCGGCGGCACGGGTTGCCATGGCAAACGCGGCGGGCGCATCATCCGGCGGCTGCGTCCCAGCGAGGCGTTGCTGCCGCCACCGTCTGTACCCACTACGTCAGGGGCTCGCATCAGTCGTGTTGCGTCTGTTCGGCGAACGGCCAAGGCTTTCGTGGTCCAGGCAACGGCAGCCGGACTGTAGCATTCTTCGTTGCTCGCTTCTTATTCGCGTCTGATGTGCCTGAAACACGGAAGGAAAACCAGTAATGAGCTCTGTCCTTTTCACGCCGCTAAGAGCGGGCGAGCTGGCGTTGCCGAACCGCATCCTGATGGCGCCACTGACCCGTGCCCGCGCCGGAGGCGAGCACCTACCCAACGAGCTGATGGTCCGTTACTACGCCCAGCGCGCCGGCGCCGGCCTGCTGATCACCGAAGCCACCATGGTCGCGGCCGATGCCAGCGCCTTCGTCCAGGAGGCCGGGATTTTCGATGATCGCTGCGCGGCGGCCTGGCGTGTGGTGACCGATGCGGTGCACCGCCGTGGCGGGCGTATCGTCATGCAGCTCTGGCACCCGGGCCGGGCGGCGCACTCCGGTATCAACGCGGGCAGCCAGCCGATCTCGAGTACCGACCGCGCCATTCGCAATGACACCATTCACCTCCCCGGTCTCGGCGCGCAGCCCTACGAAGTTCCCCGTCGTCTGGCGACCGAGGAGCTGCCGGGCATCGTCAAGGCCTTTGGCGATGCCGCGCAGCGCGCCAGGGCGGCGGGATTTGACGGGGTGCAGATACACGGCGCTCACGGGTATCTGATCGACCAGTTCCTGCGTGACAGCGTGAACGATCGCAGCGACGCCTACGGCGGGTCCATCGCCAAGCGGGCGCGCTTGCTGCTCGAGGTTCTGGACGCGAGCATCGAGGCGTTCGGCGCGGGGCGCGTCGGGGTGCGGCTCTCGCCGCTGGTCGATTACAACGATGTCGCGGACTCAGCCCCCGCGGCGCTCCTCAGCTGGCTCGCGCCCGAGTTCGAGCGCCGCGGGCTTGCCTTCGTGGAACTGCGTCACGGCATGCACTCGGACCCGGATGAACAGGCCCTCGCCAGGTTGGTCCGTGAGCACTACCGCGGCGCACTGGTGCTCAATGGCGGCTTCGACCAGGCGAGCGGGGCCGCCGCGATAGACAGCGGTCTGGCCGATGCCATCGCCTACGGCAAGGCCTTTATCGCAAACCCCGATCTGGTCGCGCGTTTTGCCGCCGGCGCGCCGCTGAATCCCCTCGATCCGACGACCCTCTATGGAGGTGGAGCCCACGGCTACACGGACTATCCGAGCCTTGCCGGCGACGATGCCTGAGACGCCGGGCTAACGTGAGTTGCAATCGAGCCGCGAGACCAACATCCTGAGCGTTGCGGGTACAGCCCGGGCATCACGCGTCCTATCGACAGCCAGCATTTTCCAGGGAGCCGCCGCACGCATGAATTTCAACGACTACACCGCCCTGCAGTTCAGCCGTGAGGGCAAGATTCTCACCGTCACCATCAACCGGCCCGAGGTGAAAAACGCGATCAATGCCACGCTGCACGAGGAATTCTCGCGCGTGTTCACCGATATCGATCGCGACGACCAGACGGATGTCGTGATCCTGACCGGCGCCGGCAAGGCCTTCTGCGCCGGCGGGGATCTCGACTGGCTGCTGGAGATGCACGGCGACGTCGTGCGCACGGCCGCGGGCATCCGCAACGACCGCAGAGTGCAGAATTCGATGCTCGATCTCGAGAAGCCGATCATCGCCAAGCTGCGCGGACCCGCGATCGGTTTGGGCTGCTCGCTCGCGCTGTTCTGCGACTTCGTCTACGCGTCCCCGGACGTGGTGCTCGCCGATCCGCACGTGAGCGTGGGCCTGGTCGCAGGCGACGGTGGCGCCGTGCTGTGGCCACAACTCATCGGGTACATGCGCGCCAAGAGTTACCTGCTCACCGGCGACAAGATCACCAGCACCGATGCCGCGCAGATGGGCCTGATCACCAAGGTGGTTCCGGAGGAGGAACTCGACGCGGTGGTGCAGGCAATGGCTACCAGGCTGGTGAACGGCGCGACCCACTCGATCAAGTGGACCAAGGCCTCGATCAATGCCGGGCTCAAGGTGATCGCCAATGCGATCATCGACCGCGCCGCGGCCTACGAGAACGTGACGCAGTTGCTGCAGGATCACCGGATCGCACTCGAGGCCTTCCACAATCGCGAAAAGCCCAAGTTCACCGGTACCTGAGTGACTCGGGGCGAGCTGGCGCAGCGCGCCGGCCCCGAGCGTCGATTCCATCAAACACGATAGCGGGAGTGCGGACGTGAAGATCAAATCGGTTGGCTACGTGGGCCTCGGTGCCCCTGATCCCGCGGTGTGGCTGCAGTACGCAACCGGGATCATCGGCATGATGCCAGCGCGCGCTGTGCCGGGCGAGGGCTGGAGCATCCCGGGCACCGTGCAGGGCGACGACGGCGCGGGGCGGCCGAGCGGCGGGCGCGGAATCGCCGAGGACGGCACCGTGTATCTCAAGATGGACGAGCGCCAGTGGCGTGTTGCGGTGCATCCCAGCGAGGAAAACCGTGGGCTGCATTACCTCGGACTCGAGGTGGACGGCGTGCAGGAACTCGAGGCCGCGGTCGTGGAACTCGGGCAACACGGTGTAGCCGTTGATATGGGCTCGGCGGACGATGCCTTTGCTCGCGGGGTCACGGGGCTCGCGCGATTCAAGGATCCGGCGGGTGTGAGCCTCGAGCTTTTCTACGGTCCTGCGGTCGACTACAAATTCTCTTCGCCCATCCCGAACACGCGCTTCGTTGCCGGGCATCTCGGCTTCGGTCACGCGATCCTCTTCGTCGATCGCATGGCAGAGGTCTTTGATTTTTACACCCGCGTGCTGGGCTTCAAGCTGACGGATTTCATCCGCTTCGGGCCTGGTCACTCGATCCGCTTTCTGCGCTGCAACGAACGCCACCACAGCATCGGGCTCGCTGACGTCGGCGTGCC
>CAJADV010000223.1 GCA_903938575.1 uncultured Gammaproteobacteria bacterium | reverse complement strand
TCTGCGCGTAGGAGCGGGCCATGCCCGCGACCGTCGCGCGTAGGAGCGGGCCATGCCCGCGACCAACTGCGCGTAGGAGCGGGCCATGCCCGCGACCAACAGCAGCCTCAGCGCGACTTCGCGATCACGTTGTCCGCATACCACCGCATCGTGGCCAGTTTTTCTTCCAGCGACGGATCGGGCTGCTTCTTGTACACATCGCGGAAAGCCACGATCACTTCCGCCACGCCCCGGTCTTCCAAACGTTTGACGCCATCGGGCGTGTAGGCCGAGGCACCCATGTTCTGAACCTCGAAGGGCTCTTTCTCACGGCCGAACTCCGCCCGGAAGGCGTGCAGTTTCCCGAGGAAAACGTCGAGTTCCTCCAGCGAGGTGCCCGCGCTGATCCAGCCGTCGCCGATGCGGGCTGCGCGCTTCAGCGCAGCGTCTGCATGGCCGCCGATCAGGATTGGTACCGGCTTGGTCGGCACCGGGCACAGCTTGATCGGTGCCATCTGGAACATCTGTCCCTCGTAACCGAAATACTCGCCGGTCATCAGGCCGCGGATGATCTCGATCATCTCGTCCATGCGCTGGCCGCGCTTCTCCCAGGGTATCTGGCAGGCCGAGAAGTCTTCGGGCCAAGGGCTGAGGCCCACGCCGAAGCCAATGCGGTTGTTGCTGAGTACCGCGAGACTCGAGAGCTGCTTGGCAACGATGGCCGGCTGCCGGATGGGCAGCTTCACCACCGAGGTGGTGATGCGAATGCGGGTGGTTACCGCAGCGACCGCCGCCATGGCGATGAAGGTTTCCATGAACGGTACGCCGTCCAGGAAATCGCGGCTGCCGTCGTCGTTGTAGGGGTACTTGGCGTCGCTGTCCTTGGGGTAGCAAATGCTGTCTGGGAGGGTAAAGCTGTCGAAACCCATTTCTTCCGCAGCACGCGCCAGCGGAATGTACTGGTCGAGGGAAGGCATCGAGGCGTGGTAGGCAAAACGCATGGTTGAAACCTCTGACTTATGGCTCTGCAGTACGAACGGGCCGCCGGACCGGTTCACCGGGCAATGGCGAGACGCATAGAAATAACGTCGCTCCGGACCCGAGCGCAACGATACGCCAATTCCCCAGCCAGCCCCAAGATGAGCGGGATCTTTCGCTCGCTTGATCTGGCGCAGGACACAGGCCTGCCCCCGGATCTAGCCTGCCGATTCGAGCTGAGCATGCCAGGAGGCACTTGAATGAACAGCGACACGGAGCTGCGCGCACGGCTGCTCAACCGCCGCAGCGAGCTGGCCGAGCGGGTCCAGCGTATCGAGTCCGACCTTGGCCACCACGAGCAGCCACCCCCCGCCGATTTTTCCGACCGGGCGAGCGAGCTCGACAACCTCGAGGTCCTGGAGGCACTCCAGGTCGAGGGGCGCACCGAGCTCGCCCGTGTCGAGGGCACGCTCGCTCGCCTCGATCGCGGCGAGTACAGCCGCTGCACCCGCTGTGGCGGCGAAATCACCGCAGATCGGCTGGCGGCGCTGCCCTACATCGACAGCTGCATCGACTGCGCCGACTGAGTCAGTGCCGGGCGCCCCTCTCTCTGGATAAAAAAATGCCAGCCACCGAGCTGAAACCGGATCAACTCTATAGCGCCGCCGATCCGGCCGCGCTGGGCGTGGAGTCGAGCGAACAGCTCGAGGAACTCGAAGCGGCCACCGGACAGGACCGCGCCGTCTCGGCCATCGAGTTCGGCGTGGACATGCCCCGTGAAGGCTACAACCTCTACGTCGCCGGCCCCGCGGGCATGGGCAAGCGCACCCTGGTCGAGCAGCTGCTGACGCGGCAGGCTGCCGCACGCGGGCTGCCTTCGGACTGGTGCTACGTCAATAACTTCGACGACCCATCGCGTCCGCGGGCGCTGCAGCTGCCGGCGGGTCAGGGCGCGCAGCTCCGGCGCGACATGGAAAAGCTGATCGAAAGGCTGCTGGTCGGCGTGCCTGGCAAGTTCCGCGGCGACGAATACCGGCGCCGCATCAGCGACATTCAGGAGGAATATCAGGAGCGCGAAGCGAAGCTCTTCGGTGAGCTTAACGAGGCGGCCCGCGCACGCGACATGGTGGTGATCCGCACGCCCGGCGGCTACACCATCGGCCCGGTGCGCGAGGGCAAGCTGCTTACGCCCTCGCAGTTCAACGATCTGCCGCGCGCCCGCCAGGATGAGGCCAAGGCTGTGATCGAGGAGCTGAACCACCGACTGAAAGGCATGATCGAGACGATCCACGGCTGGCAGGACGAAAGCACCGAGCGCGTGAAAGCGATCGACACCGAGTTCGTGCACGACATCGTCGACCCGATGCTCGCCACGCTGAAATCACGCTATGCGGTGTACCCGCGGGTGCTGGAGTTCCTCGATGCCGCGCACCGCGACATCGCCGAGAAAATCTGGGATTTCATGCCCGCCAGCGAGGAGGCCGGCAACGTACCACTGCGCACGAAAATCTTCGCGCAGGAGCACCTGCGCTACCACGTGAACGTGCTGGTGGATAACGATGGTGCCACGCAGGCGCCCGTTCTCTACGAGGACAACCCGACGCTGCAGAACGTGCTGGGGCGTGTCGAGCACACCGCGCACATGGGCACGCTGGTCACCAACTTCAGCCTGATAAAGCCCGGCGCCCTGCACCGGGCCAACGGCGGCTATCTGGTGCTCGATGCCCGCAAGGTGCTCGGCAACGGCTTCACCTGGGAGGCACTGAAGCGGGCGATACGCTCGCGCGAGGTGCGGATCGAGTCGCTAGAGCGGATCCTGAGCCTGGTGAGCACGACCTCACTCGAGCCCGAGCCCATCGCGCTCGACGTGAAGATCGTGCTCGTGGGTGACCGCTACATCTATCACCTGCTGCGGACCTACGATCCCGAATTCAGCCTGTATTTCAAGGTGAACGCGGACTTCAGCGACACCATGGAGCGCACGCCCGAGGCAGAGCGCCTGCACGCACGCCTGATCGCCACCATGGCGCGGCGGCAGCAGTGCCGCCCGCTCACCGCAGCGGGGCTCTGTCGCGTGATCGATCAGGGCGCTCGCGCCGCCGGTGACGGCGCACGCCTGTCACTGCACATCGGCGAGATGGTCGACCTGCTGCACGAGGCGGACTTCTGGGCAACACGCGACGGCGCCACGCTGATCGATGCCGCTCACGTCGGGCAGGCCGTGGAGCACCGGGTATACCGCAACAACCGCTACCAGGAACTGCTGGCCGAGCAGATCACACGGGGCGTGATGCTGGTGTCCACACACGGCACACAGGTAGCGCAGGTGAACGCGCTCTCGGTGATCGACGTCGGCGATTACTCCTTTGGTCGCCCCGCGCGCATCACGGCCACCGCACGGGTCGGGACGGGAAAGCTGCTCGACATCGAACGCGAGACCGAACTCGGTGGTCCGCTGCACTCCAAGGGTGTGATGATCCTGGGCAGCCTGCTGGCGGCGCGTTACGCGGGTGCTGC
>CAJADV010000222.1 GCA_903938575.1 uncultured Gammaproteobacteria bacterium | reverse complement strand
TTCTGCCAGTCCGACTGCCCCCATACCACCCGTCAAAGTGCCCCGTTCCAGGAAACCCTCGCGATGCTGCTCGTTGTTTCGCCCGCCAAGACACTCGATTTCGAGACACCCTCGCCGGCGTTCGCGCCGAGCAAGCCGGCCTTCCGCGCCGAGGCCAGCACGCTGATCGAGCAGCTTCGCACCATGGACGAGAAAGCCGTCGGTGCCCTGATGGATATCAGCCCGGATCTGGCGGCCTTGAACGTCGCGCGCTTTCGCGACTTCAGCGCCCGGCCTGGCGCGGCGCGGCAGCGGCCCGCGGTGCTGGCCTTCCGCGGCGACACCTACATCGGCATGCGCGCCGAGACTTTCGATGCCTCAGCGATGGACTTTGCACAGCAGCACCTGCGAATCCTGAGCGGACTCTATGGCGTGCTGCGCCCCCTCGACCTTATCCAGCCCTACCGCCTCGAGATGGGCTCCTCGCTGCCCAACGCCCACGGCAAGAACCTGTATGCCTTCTGGGGCGCGCGCATTGCCCGCGAGCTGGCGAAGCAGGCCCGGGTCGTGGACACCGGAACGCTGGTGAACCTGGCGTCGCAGGAGTACTTCGGCGCGGTCGACACTGCCACGCTGGGGCTCCGCGTGGTGACCCCGCAGTTCAAGGAGCAGCGCGGCGGGGTGTTGAAGATCATCAGTTTCAGCGCCAAGCGCGCGCGGGGGGCCATGGCGGGCTTTGCGATCCGCAACGCGCTGCGCGACCCGGAGCAGCTCAAGTCCTTCGCCGAGGACAACTATCGCTACCGTCCCGAGCTCTCCTCGGCCGATGAGTGGATCTTCGTCCGTTGAGCCCCTCCGCCTTCGAACTGCCCTGCTCCGAGGCCTGCGAACGCAACAAGGATGTGATCCTCGCAGTCCTGCAGGACTGCCTCTCGGCATCGCGTGAGGTGCTCGAGATCGGCAGTGGCACCGGCCAGCATGCGGTGCATTTTGCGGGCGCCATGCCCTGGCTTCGCTGGCAGACGAGTGAATACCCCGGTGAACTCGGCGCCGTCCGCGCCTGGCGCGCGGCGCATCCCCTGCTGAATCTGCCGGAGCCGCTGGAACTCGATGTCCTCGGCGACTGGCCTGCTATCGGCTGCGATGCCGTTTTCTCTGCCAACACGCTCCACATCATGGGCTGGGATGCCGTGCAGGCTTTTTTTGCCGGGGTGGGTCGCCTGCTCGCGGCAGGCGGTGTGCTGGCGGTCTACGGGCCCTTCAATTACGGCGGCGAATTCACCAGTGCGAGCAATCGGCAGTTCGACAGCCGGCTGCGCGCGCGCGATCCGCGTTCAGGGGTGCGTGACTTCGAGGCGATACAGACGCTGGCCGCGGCGGCCGGACTGCTCCCGCGAGCCGATCACGCCATGCCGGCGAATAACCGTCTGCTGGTCTGGCACACCGCCTAGCGATCCTCTCCGGCGCTTAACGCTCAGTCCGCGTCGCCGCTCTCGTTGCGGAACGGCAGCCCCGCCGCGGCCTCCAGGCAGTAGCCCTCCACCGACACGCGCTCGCGGCGCAGGAAATCGCCAATTGCATCGCGGAAACCGGGGTGGGCGATGTGGTGGAACGACTCGGTGATCACCGGCTCGAAGCCGCGCGCGATCTTGTGCTCGCCCTGCGCGCCGGCATCGAAGCGATCGAGACCGCGCTCGATGCAGAACTCGATGCCCTGGTAGTAGCAGAGCTCGAAGTGCAGCTGTGCGTAGTCCTCGATGCAGCCCCAGTAGCGCCCGTACAGCGCGTCCGCGCCGATCAGGTTGAGCGCGCCGGCCACCGGTTCCCCGTCGCGCAGCGCCACCACCAGCAGGAGGTTCTCCGGCATGGTGGTGCCCAGTGCATGAAAGAACTCGCGGCTCAGGTACCCGCCGTGCCCGCTGCGGCGGGCGTAGGTCATCTGGTAGAAGAGGTAAAACCGGTCCCACATCGCGGTGTCGATCTGATCGCCCCTGAGGCGGCGGATTTCCAGTCCCTGCTCGAGGACCTGGCGGCGCTCTTTCTTCAGTTGCTTGCGTTTGCGCGAGGCAAACCGGGCGAGAAAGTCCTCGAAATCCCGATAGCCTCGGTTGTTCCAGTGGTACTGCACGCCCTTGCGATGCAGCAGGCCGAGCGCGCTGCAGTCTGCTGCCAGCGCAGGCTCCGGGAACAACAGGTGCCACGACGAATAGCCCCGCTTGCACTCCTCGCTTACCGCCTCAAGCATCGCCGCGAGCGCATCGCTGCGATCCACGCCATCGGCCACCAGCAGTCGCGGGCCGGTGGCGGGCGTGAAAGGGATTGCGGTGAGGAGCTTCGGGTAGTAGGCGAGGTTGTTGCGCGCGTAGGCGTCGGCCCAGGCCCAATCGAACACGTACTCGCCGTAGGAGTGGTTCTTCGCATAACAGGGCATGGCGGCGACGAGCTTGCCGTTTTCCCGGAGCAGCAGGTGTCGGGGCTGCCAGCCCGAGTTGCCACCAACACTCCCGCTCGCTTCCAGTGCCTGCAGGAAGGCGTGACGCAGGAACGGGGATCGCGATCCGGCGAGGGCATCCCAGCTACCGGCTTCGACCGCGTCTATGCCCGCCACGAACTGCAGTTGTGTCATGGCAGTCCGTAGTCGAAGGCAATGCCCGCAAAGACCGCGAGGCCTACGAGGTTGTTGTTCAGGAAAGCGTTGAAGCAGTTGGCGCGCTCACGGCCGCGGATCAGCCACTGCTGCCAGAGGCACAGCATGGCGGCGATACCAAGACCGGCATAAAAAGCGGCCCCCAGCCCGAATTGCCTCCCTGCAAGCACCAGCAGCGTGAGCACCAGCACCTGAAGGCCCGCGGTGATGGCGCGGTCCGATTCGTCGAAGAGGATCGCGGTGGAGCGCAGGCCGATGCGGATATCGTCGTCGCGATCGACCATCGCGTAGAAGGTGTCGTAGACCACGCTCCACAGCACGGCGGCCACGAAAACCAGCCACAGGGCAGGCGGCAATTCGCCGCGCTCGGCGGTGAAGGCCATCGGGATGCCCCACGAGAAAGCCACACCGAGCCCGAACTGCGGCAGGTGCGTGAAGCGCTTCATGAAGGGATAGGCCATCGCCATCGCGAGCCCCGCCACCGACATCCACACCGTGAGCGTGTTGGTGAGCAAGACGAGCCCGAAAGCCGCGAGCGCCAGCAATACCGCCAGCACCACAGCCTCGGTCACGCTCACCGCACCACTTGCCAGCGGTCGGTCGCGGGTGCGCGCCACGTGCTGGTCGAACTTGCGGTCGGCGAGGTCGTTGGCGATGCAGCCCGCCGAGCGCATCAGGAACACGCCGAGTGTGAAGACCAGCAGGTTGTTGCGACTTGGCCGGCCGCCGGAGGCGAGCCACAAGCCCCACCACGTCGGCCACAGCAGCAGGAAGCTGCCGATCGGTCGATCAAAACGGATCAACCGCAGGTACAGCGTCAGGCGGTCTTTGATGGGCAGGCTGGACACAGGTGACCTCGCGCGGTGGCGCCGGGATTATACGGCCCCGGTGTTCTCTCCGATCCTGCAGGCCGGCAGGAAGATCTCCTGTATCAGGAGCGGCTTGCCCTGCAGACGCAACACCGAGCGACGGCCCCACGCGGGCGCTGCCCCGCGCAGCGAGGCCGGGATCAGTGGGTCCGCGGGCCCGATGCGCGCCAACTCGAAAGCCTCACGCCGCAGCCGCGGTTCCGCGAACAGCAAGGCTCCCAGCGAGCGGCTGCCGAAGCGACGCAGATGCCGCAGCTCGCCTGTCAGCGTGGCGGCGGGCAGCACGCTCCGCGCGAACACCCAGGGCGCGCCGTGGCAGATGAGCGCCACTTCGCGCACCAGCGCATGTCCGGCCTCGCGCAGCCCCAATGCCCGGCGTTCATCGGGCAGAGGCCGTTGCCAGGACTGATCGATCACGCGCACCGCAAACTCCCCGCTGCTTGCCGCGACAAGGCGTGCCGTAAGCGAGCCCTCATCGAGCAGCCACTCGCGCACGCTTGCTGGCAAATCCGCCGCAGACCAGTAACGGCAGTGGCGCCAGCGGCGGTCTGTCGGCTGGCCCGAGTCGAATCCTAGCGCGTACAATCCGCGGCTCCGTCGGAGGTGTCCAAGGGGGGAATTCTATCCCGCCTCGGCGCGCGCGCTGACGGTGTATCCGGGTGTTTATCGAGGTGAGTGAGCATGGCGCGTTGGGAGTGCATCGTTTGCGGGTGGGTCTATGACGAGACCAAGGGCTGGCCGGACGAAGGCATCCCTCCCGGTACCCGCTGGGAAGACGTACCCGCTGATTTTCTGTGCCCCGATTGCGGTGTCGGCAAGGAAGACTTCGAGCTGATCGACGCCACCCCGCTCCCGGCCGCAGCCGCCCCCGCGCCGGCGGCCGTGCGGCTGCCAGTCGTGATCATTGGCACTGGTCTGGCGGGCTACAACCTCGCACGCGAGTTCCGCAAGTCCGATGCCGAGTCCGAGCTGGTGCTGCTGAGCGCCGATGACGGCGCCTTCTATTCGAAGCCCATGCTCTCGACGGGTTTCACCAAGAACACCAGCGCCGCCGATCTGGCCACGTCCGATGCCGCAGCCATGGCCGCGCAGCTCAAGGCCACCGTGCGTACCCGTACCCGCGTAACCGGCATCGATACCGCCCGCAAGGAAATCCGCCTCGATGACGGCAGCGCCTTGGGTTACGCCAAGCTGGTGCTCGCCTGGGGTGCTGACGTGATCCGCCCGCCGTTGGGTGGCGACGGCCTCGAGCGCGTCTACTCGGTGAACGATCTGCTCGACTACGCCGCTTTCCGCAGCGCGCTCGAGCAAAACGCCGTCAAAAAGGTGCTGATCATCGGCGCCGGACTGATCGGCTCCGAGTTCGCCAATGATCTCGCCAACGGTGGCTTCGATCTGGATGTGGTCGATCCGCTCGGCTGGCCATTGCCCACACTGCTGCCAGAGACCGCCGGCCGCGCTGTGCAGGGGGCGCTCGAGCAGAAGGGCGTGCGCTTCCACTTTGGCCGGCTGGTGAAGGCGGTGGACAAGGGCACCGACGGCAAGGGCGTAGTGGGCACGCTTGATGACGGTTCGCGCATCGAGGCCGATATCGTGGTCTCGGCGATTGGCGTGCGGCCGCGGGTTGATCTGGCGCGGGCTGCCGGGATCACGGTGAACCGCGGCATCGTTGCCGACCGCTTCCTCGCCACCAGTGCTCCCGATGTCTACACCTTGGGCGATTGCGCAGAAGTCGAGGGCTGGGTGCTCTATTACGTGGCGCCGTTGATGGCCTCGGCCCGCGCGCTTGCCAAGACGCTGGCGGGCGAGAGAACGGCGGTGGTGTATCCGGCCATGCCGGTCACCATCAAAACCCCTGCCTGCCCGGTGGTGGTTTCACCGCCGGCGCCGGGTTCCGCGGGCGAATGGAAGATCAGTGGCGCAACGCCCGATGTCGTTGCCGAGTTCCGCGGCGCCGATGGCAAGCTCCTTGGCTTTGCACTCACCGGTGAGGGAACGAAACAGAAACTCGCTCTGCAGAAAGAGCTGCCGCCGCTGCTGCCCTGAGGCGGCGGCTCAGGCTGCGAGATCCCGGGCGAGATCGATCAAGGCCTCGCCCGAACGCATGATCCGCGCGCTGACGCCCATCGCGTCCTCGCGGGAAATGCCCAAGCGCTCGAAGGTGGCTTCCGGCACGCGTTCCGCGGGTCCGCTGCCTATGCCCTGCTGGCGCAGCAGGCGGGAGCAGACGTGGAGCAGCGTGGCCAGGATCTCTTGCTCGCCGGCGAGATCCGGGCGTTGCTGGTGCCGCACGGCGGCGCAGATTTCCTCCGGCAACCGCCATGAACGCAGCAACCAGGCCCCCATCTGTTCGCGCGTGGCGCCCAGCAGGAAACGCTCGGCGCAGCCGTGGCCCAGATGCGGGTTTGCTTCGGTGTAGCGGCATACCGTCTGCAGTTGCGGCTTGAAGAGCTCCGCGAGGAGCAGAAAACCGAAGTTGTGCAGCAGGCCGGCCAGATAGGCGTGCCCGAGCAGCGGGCGGCGATCCGGTGGGACGATCTTGCAGAGCCCCTCCATCATCGCTGCGCAGTGCGCGGCCTGCAGCCAGTAGTTGCGGTAGCCGTAACGCCCGTCCCGCGGCAGCCGCAGCGTCTTTCCGAGCGCGAGCCCCAGCGCCAGGTTCATCACCAGATCGAAGCCGAGTACGCGGTGGATGGCGTCCTGCACCGAGCTGATCTTGCCGGGAGCCGCGTAGTAGGGCGATGAAGCCCAACTGATGATCTGCGCGGAGAGCGAGGGGTCGATCTCGATGGTTCTGGACAGCTCTTTCACCCCGGCCTTGGGGTCTGCGGCCAGCTGGATCACGCGGCGTGCGGTCTCGGGCATGGGCGGGAAATCGAGGGTGTCCTCGAGGCGCTTGTGAATCCGGCGGGTGGTGAATTTGGCCACTGCACTGCCGAAGTCGGCCGCGTCCTGATCGGGATCGCCCGCGCAGGGTGCCAGCTCGGCCACCGCCACCCCGAAGTCCGCCGATGCGGAGCCCGTGGCCTCGAGCAGGCGGCGGAACTGCGGGCCCGACAGGCGGATGAGCGTGCCGTCGCCGCCACTCTCCAGCAGCAGGTCCTCGCGGCCCAGCAGTCGCCGGTCGACGATAACGGGCATCTCCAATGCCGCGGGTACGGCGGCCAGTGCGCTCAGGCCGCGTGCCGTGCAGAGGCGGTCCAGTGCATCGTCCGGCGCCGCCATGAAGTCGCGTCCGGTGAAGCGGTTCAGCGAGGCGAGGTCCAGCAGGCAATCCGCGCCGATCAGCGCCTGGAGTTGGCCAAAACCGTCCTGCAGGACAATCGTGCGGACCGAGCCCCCGCGCAGTGCGTCGGGGACCGAGGCGGTTTCCACCGGTTGCCAGGCGGCACCACTGGTGTCCAGCAGTTCCTGGATCGTAGACGGCAATGGCATGTGGGGGTTTCCTCGCCGGCCCACAGCGGGTCGGCCCCACAAGTGTAGACGAGCCCCGGCGGACTGCCGGCTCAGGCCTCGGCGTAGCGTTCCCGGCCCGCCATCCAGCGCGCCAGCAGGGGCTCGACCTGTACCGGGCACTCCCGCAGGAGTCGTTCCGCGGCGGTGCGCACCAGCGGTAGCAGGTCGGCGTCACGGCTGAGGTCGGCAAAGCGCATTTCCAGCGTGCCGGTCTGGCGGGTGCCGAGCAGTTCTCCCGGCCCGCGCAGGCGCAGGTCGATCTCGGCCAGTTTGAAGCCGTCGGTGGTGTCGCGCATGGCATGCAGTCGCTCGCGGCCGGTGGCGGAGAGCGGCGTCTGGTACATCAGCACGCAATGGCTCGCGGTGGCTCCCCGGCCCACCCGCCCGCGCAACTGGTGCAGCTGCGCGAGGCCAAGGCGCTCGGCGTTTTCGATGATCATCAGGCTCGCCCGCGGCACATCGACCCCGACCTCGATCACCGTGGTGGCCACGAGCAGGTCGATTTCGCCCGCCTTGAAGCTGGCCATCAGTGCCGAGCGCTCACGCCCCGGCTGGCGCCCGTGAACGAGCGCGATACGCAGCTCCGGCAGTGTGGCGGTGAGTTCCTCGGCGATGGCCTCTGCGGCCTGCGCCTCGAGTACCTCGGATTCCTCGATCAGGGTGCAGACCCAGTAGGCCTGGCGCCCGTCGGCACAGGCGTGGCGTACCCGCTCAACTACCTCATACCGGCGTGAATTGTTGATGACCACGGTACCCACCGGCGTTCGGCCGGGCGGCAGTTCGTCGATCACCGAGTAGTCGAGATCGGCGTAGGCGGTCATCGCCAGCGTGCGGGGGATCGGGGTGGCCGTCATGATGAGCTGATGCGGCGCCAGCCCGC
>CAJADV010000221.1 GCA_903938575.1 uncultured Gammaproteobacteria bacterium | reverse complement strand
GCTATCGCGAGCGCTTCGCGAGCGCCCTTGCCCTTGCTGCGAACGCCAAGTTTGGTGTGCCGAAGCGTTGGCTTCAGGCGCTGGAGTCCCAGGGCGTGAGTCCCGGCGAGATCTTCGCCCCTCCAGCCTCCGAAGGCATGATTGCAAAGCTGTCGCGCGAAGACAAGCGACGGATGCTGGAGGCTGCGGCGCGGCTTTCAGAGCGAGACGTGGACGTGGAGATTGCTCGCATCCGTGCCATCAATGATGCCGCCATCGCGGAAATCGCCGCAGCCGACACCGCGACCGGCGAACTGCTGGCGCGATCGCTGCGAGGCAACTACGTTGACACACGCCGGCGCCGAATGGTGTTCGTGGCCGAGGCCATGCTGCAGATTCCTGCGGTGCAGTCCGCTCCGATCGCCGAGCGTTTCAGCGCCTACTTGGCGGTGGAGGAGGCCGAGGCGCGGGCGAATGAGCAGCTTGACCGCCAGCAGGTTGCGGCACGTGCAGCCGGCACCGAGGTGCCGAAGGGCGGGATGCAGCAACAACGAATGGGCCCCGGTCGCAAGCCGAGCAAGGACGTGAGCGATGCCGCCGCGCGAGTGTCCGCGGCATCTCGGGAGTTTCCGGAGTTCGCCGAGACGATGCAGCGCCTCAACAAGGTCACCGCACCGGACCGAGAGGCACTCGCGACTGAGCTTGGGCGCCTCATGCCGCCCGCCGCGGCGGAGCGACTCGCGAGCCTTGCGCCCGCAGCCGCGATCCGGCCGGAGAGGCCGGACGTGAGCAACCCGGACGATGCTGGTGCAGATCAGCTCGAGGAGCCGTCGATACCCTCGGGCACCTACTCGTTGATGCACGCCGGCCGATTCAATGCGAGCCAACAGGCGCTGCTGCTGCGCCTATGGCTCACGCCGGAAGCAACGCAGGCAGCGGTGCAGGTTGCGATCCACGATACCGAAACTCTGGAGGCTGCGGTATGGCAAGACGTTGCGCAGCCGCTCGACGAGGCCGAGAAAAAGGTCGATGAGCTGTTCCTCGAGGAGAAGCCCGGCGTTCAGCAGGCGATCGACAAGTATGCGTCACTCGCCCGGCAGACGCTCGCTCAGCTCGGCTCTTCCGATGATCGCTTGGTCGATGCGTTGATGTCGATTCACGGCGCTGCAGCGGATGACCCACGCAGCATCGCGACGCGCGTTTTCGTGGCGAGCCGCCGAATGAATTTCGACTGGGAACTCGGACCCTGGGATCTTTCGGCATTCATCGCGCCGGTCAAGTACCCGCGATTCGATCCAGTAACCGTTGCGATGGGGTGCTCGAGCGACCCCGCGATTTGCAGCAAGGCGCTTGCGCTGGTCTGCGCACATGCCGATGACTGGCGCACTGCCATCGGCGCGTCCACGGACGCGGCATTCGACTCGATTCGTGCGGTGGTGGGGCAGACAAGCTCGACCGATGGCCCTGACTTCAACGAGTTCATGACCACCAAGGCAGGCATCGCGACCATGGCGCGCTTGCGCGATCGCCTGCAGCCGCTGCGGAAGCTGCAGTCGGACCTGCTGCGCGACATCGAGAATCAGTGCGGTGTGGCAGCCGGCGGTGCGGCGGCGCTTGCTGCGGCGCGCGCATCCTTGCCGGAGTACTACGACCTGACCGACCCGGCAACTGCGGGCATCGCGCGGATCGTCAAGTCGATCGAGGGGTCCGATTCCTCGCGCGCGACCGTGGACGCCGTGAATGCCGCATGGATCGTGGCCGACGGCGACAACGCGCAGCGGCTCATGGCGCTGCTCGACTCGCCCGAGCACGCAGGGCTGCCGGGTATCGGCCTGGACGTTGGTGAACGCCTCAACATCGACATGCCGCTCGCCCGCCTCATCGCGGAGCGCGAGCGAGCAGCCGAGCGTGCGGCGCGGGACGCATGGGTGGGCCTTCCCGAGTCTGCGCGCACGCCGCCGGCACCACTCGGTGGACGGCTGCGATTCCGCTGAGATCGCGGATCGATTGCCAAACGAGAACCTGCCCGCCACCCAAAGGGGTGGCGGGCAGGTGATGGTGCGTCTGCTACAAGAACAAGGCCGATAGACCCGCTCAAGGAGTCTGAACGACGCCCTTGCCCGTCAATGAGAAATTGTCAAAGGTGAACAGCGTCCCCGACACGTCACCAACGACATTCGCGCCCAGGTACGGATTGGCGTCTTCGAAGAAGGGGTTGTCTTCCATAAAGTACGAGAAGGTCCGCTTAACCTTGCCAAGGACGATCGACATGCGGTCCTTCTTGGAGTTGTATGTGGCGGAGATGCTTCCCTTCATAAGCTTCGCTGTCGAGATGGGGACGACGTCGTTGCCGGTTAGCACACCGTCTTCGTACAGGCTCCACCCCGCGTACGCCAAGCCGTCTCCCATGCTCACGCCGAGCAGGTAGCCGTTAGCCTGGTCGATCAGACCTGCTTCGGCGTTCAGCCCACCGTACTGCAAGCCCACGAATGCGCTGACCGAAGCGCCGCCGCTGAGGGCGGACGCGGCCATCAGCTGGCGCGCCGACACAGTGGCCTTCCAGGAATCGCTCGAGAGCTGGTAATCCTCGATCACGACGGCGGCGGTCCCGCTACCGTCAGTTGCTGCATAAAGCGCTCCGCCAAAGGGCGACAACGTCGTGCCGCCGTCGGCATACGGCATCCACATGGATTTCAAGACAGAAGTGCTGAACTTGTCCGACAAGATCGG
>CAJADV010000220.1 GCA_903938575.1 uncultured Gammaproteobacteria bacterium | reverse complement strand
CTGACACATCCGAGGCAGCGTACGACAAAGCGGATATTCTCGCGTTTCCACCCAGTATTTGGGACGTGACGACGTCTGCGGCATTAAAGCGGGCACTCGAACCACACGCGCTGCCACCAGTGACGACTGCTACGGTTCGCGACCAGATGCTGAACTGCGTGAAGAGCACACATGCTTTGTCGCTTTCAGTGAAGCGATTGGATTCAATTTCTGGGATAGTCGTGCTTTCTGTCTCCACGCGAAAATGATTACCTTAAAATCTCTTTAAGCTAGTAAAATTTTAGGCCTGGACTGGCCAAGGTTCTGTTGAGCGGTGTCCGCCTGTTGTGCCAGCGCTTTGATACGCTGGGGCTGTGCCGGCCACACTGCTTTTAGAGAGTTTTAGTGTCAAGCACACGGGCCGGAGGCCCTGGGCCGCGCAGCGGCCTCATTGGGCGTGAGGTAGCCCACCCCACCGTGGGGACGCTCCTCGTTGTAGACGGCGATCCAGTCGGAGATGACGACGCGGGCCTCGGAGAGCGTGTAGAGCTGCTCGCCGTTGAGGCACTCGTCCCGGAAGCGGGAGTTAAAGGACTCGACGTAGCCGTTCTGCCAGGGCGAGCCAGGGTCGATGTAGAGGGTGCGGATGCCGCGGTTGGCCAGGCCGTCGCGCACGGTGCGGGCGATAAACTCGGGGCCGTTGTCGGAGCGGATGTGCTCGGGCGCGCCGTAAGACCCGATGGCCTTGGCGAGCACGGCCATGACATCGTCGGCGCCGATGCGCCGGGCGACATGGTGGGCGACGCACTGCTTCGTGTGCTCGTCGATCAGCACCAGGGTGCGGAAGCCACCCCCTCGCGTCGTGATGTCCGACACGAAGTCCCACGTCCAGACATGGCGGGCGTAAGCCGCCTTGGTCGGGATGCGGCCGGTGGTGTGGCCGCGGCGAGGCCGCCGCGGCTTCACCTGCGGGACGCTAAGGCAGAGCAGGCGTCGTAGCCGGCGGATCTGCCTCAGGCCGACGGGCGGCAGCCCCTGGGCCGCCAGGAGCCGGTTGACCAGGACCTTGGCCTTCCGGTGCCCCAGGCGAGGCTGTCGACGGAAGACCTCCAGCAAGGCGGCCTCCACCTCCGGCATCACCCGGCGGGGCTTGGCGAGGTAACGCGCAGTGTTGCGGTGCAGCCCGAGGATCCTGCAGGCACGCCGCTCCGAGCACGTCGTCCTCGCGAGGACGGCCGGCAGCAGCTCCCGCAGGGCCCGCGGGCTTAGAGTTTTTTTTCGAGCGCGACCTTGAGGACGCGCTTCTCCAGCAGGAGGTCGGCGACCATCTGCTTGAGCTCCTTGTTGTCCTTCTCGAGCGTGCGCAGGCGCTGCGCGTCCGAGTTGGTCATCATCCCCAGCTGCTTCTTCCAGCGGTAGAAGGTCGGGGCGGTGATGTTGAGCTGCCTGCAGATCTCGGCCTGACTCCGGCCGGCCTCGTGCTCGCGGATGGCCCGGATCCGGGCCTCCTTCGTGTGGCGCTTCTTGCTCATGTCCTGTGGTATGGTCTGGGGGTTGGGGTGGGTTGGCAACCCCCGCTCTATCATTTCAACTGGCACATCTCGGCGTGACCTGCCCACTGAGCACATCCATAGGATGAAGAACGCGGGACCATAGCCTAACTTATCGAGCTCGCGTAGAGTCCACACCAGGGTGATCGCAAGGACTATGGCGACGAGGAGCAGGACGAGGAAGAAGAAGCTGAGCGCGACGAGCAACCTGCACCATGCTTCGAACTTAGCCGGAGTCATGGCGGCCAAACTGCGGATCACGGAACGCAGGGATTTATGAATAGGATGCGCCATATGCCTATTGCGCATCTGTTCGGGTTCAGGGCCTTGCTCTGCCTTACGGGAGCGTGTTGATAACAGCCACATATACACCTGCACCGATTGGCAACCAGCCCTCCCCAAGACCCCGACAGACACACATCTCGGGGGTCAAAATTCGATTCACTCGCCTGGTCGTTTTTAGGGTCAAAATCACCCCTCAGACGGCTACAGATTCGGACAGCGAATTGCTAGAGTATTTGCTAGAGTTTGACCCTTTTGGGACCCCCTAAAAAACATTAAACCCCTGATAATCAGGGGTTTAGTAAAGTGGCGGAGAGGATGGGATTCGAACCCACGATACCCTTTTGGGGTATACCCATTTAGCAAACGGGCGCT
>CAJADV010000219.1 GCA_903938575.1 uncultured Gammaproteobacteria bacterium | reverse complement strand
TTCCACGAGCAGTTTTAGCTTTTCGATTTCCTGCCGCGCCGCGAGCAGGTTTCCCTCGACGCGCTCCGCGAGCATGCGCAGTGCGTCCTGATCCGGCCTGAATCCCGCGGCCTGCAGCCGCTGCCGCAGCCAGCCCGGGAGCTCGCCCCGCCGAATCGGCCAGGCGCGTACGCTCACACCGGCTCCCTCCAGCGCTTTGAACCACGCGGCCTTTTCGGTATCGCGGTCACTTGCGCCGAGATGCACGGCGACCACGGTGTCGGGAGAGGGATGCGCTGCGATCTCGCGCAGCGTCGCGCCACCTTCGGTGCCCGGTTTGCCGGTGGGAATGCGGATCTCGAGGAGTTTGCGATCGCCAAACAGCGACATGCCCGCGCAGGCTCCGGTCACGCGGGACCAGTCGAAACCGGGCTCCACGTCGAACACTTCGCGCTCCGTGAAACCCTGTGCGCGTGCCGCCGCGCGCAGTGCGTCCTGGCACTCCATCAGCAGCAGCGGCTCGTCGCCGTAGAACACGTGGAAAGGGACGATGGACTGCTGCAGCGAGCGGCCGTAATCCTCGCTGCGCACGCGCATGGCTCAGTGCGCCAGCGTGGCTGCGTTGACGCGCGCGAGCTGCCGGAACAGCTGTCCGACGAGATTTTCCTGCAGTTCCTGCTGGATGAGTTTCTCCTCGTCGAATTTGGCGATGACACTATTCGGATCGTAGGCATAGACGCGGTTTGCCGAGATCGTCCGCGGGCCGTAGACGGTGTCTCCGCTGGCGTTGCGCAGATCGAACTCCATTTCGAGGCGCATCTCCTGCTCGGCGCTGCGTGCGCCGCTGTCGAGCGCCACGTTGCGCAACGCCGGGCGCGGCGTGGTGGCATGCAGGGAGTAGACACCAGCGCGGGTAACTACCTGCACGCCTGCAAGTTTCAGTGAACGCTCCAGCCGCGCGCTGAACCGGGGGTCCGGGGGTGTCACCACCAGCCGGATCTCGGCCAGTTCCGGTGGCAGTGTCTGGACGCCGCGAGGATGCCAGCCGCAGGCGGCGAGCGTGGCGAGCAGGGCGAGCACGAGCAGGATGCGATGCTGCATGGTTCAGCCCACCACCACGTTCACCAGTTTGCCCGGAACGACGACCACCTTGCGCACGGTTTTGTCCTCGATGAAGCGCTGCACATTCTCGTCGGCGAGTGCCATGCGCTCGAGCGTCTCGCGGGTGGCGTCGCTCGGCGCCTGCAGCCTGCCGCGCAGTTTGCCGTTCACTTGCAGCACCAGCTCGAAGCTCTCGCGTGCCAGTGCCGCTTCGTCCACGACCGGCCACGGTGCGTCGATCACCGGGCCTTCGTGCCCGAGCGCCTGCCACAGCGCGTGACTCACATGCGGCACCACGGGCGCGAGCAGCAATACCGCTGCCTCAAGTGCCTCCCGCTCCACGGCCAGCCCGACGGGGCTCGCGCGATCCGCGGATTTGGTGATCTCGTTCAGCAGCTCCATCACCGCGGCGATCGCGGTGTTGAAGGTCTGGCGGCGGGCGTAGTCGTCGCTCACCTTGGCGATGGTCTCGTGCGTCTTGCGGCGCAGGCCTTTTTGCGTGTCGTCCAGGCTGTCGAGGGATAAATGGGGTCTGACCCCATTTATTGCGAGGTGCCCGTAGACGGTCTTCCACAGCCGCTTGATGAAGCGGTTGGCGCCGGCCACGCCCTCGTCTGACCACTCGAGCGTTTGCTCGGGGGGAGCCGCGAACATGATGAACAGGCGCACTGTGTCGGCGCCGTGGCGTCTGATCAGCTCTTCGGGGTCGACGGTGTTGCCCTTGGACTTCGACATCTTGGCGCCGTCTTTCAGCACCATGCCCTGGCAGAGAAGTCGCGTGAACGGCTCGCTGCTCGAGACCAGGCCTTCATCGCGCATCAGCTTGTGGAAGAAGCGCGAATACAGGAGGTGCAGGATCGCGTGCTCGATGCCGCCCACGTACTGGTCCACCGGCAGCCAGTAGTTGGCGCGGGTGCTGTCCAGCATGGCGGTTTCGAGGTCGGGGCAGGTGAAGCGGGCGTAGTACCAGGACGACTCCATGAAGGTGTCGAAGGTGTCGGTTTCGTGCTCGGCCGGCTTGCCCTCGAATTCGCTGCGCCGCCATGCCGGATCGGCTTTGAGCGGCGACTGCACGCCGCTCAGCGCGACGTCCTCGGGGAGCAGCACTGGCAGCCGTGCGGCGGGCACCGGGATCTCCTGATCGCCATCGACATAGAGCATCGGGATCGGGGCGCCCCAGTAGCGCTGGCGCGAGACGCCCCAGTCGCGCAGGCGGTAGTTGGTGGTCACGCGGCCCTGACCCGCGGACTCGATGCGCGCGGCGATGGCATCGAAGGCGGCCTCGAAGTCGAGCCCGTCGAATTCGCCGGAATTCACCA
>CAJADV010000218.1 GCA_903938575.1 uncultured Gammaproteobacteria bacterium | reverse complement strand
TACCACAACCAGTACTACAAGGCCTACGAAGACGCCGCGCAGCTGAACCAGGTCAAAAAGCTCTGGCTCGAGGGGCTGGCCGGCATCGATGTCGAGAGCATCCTCCGCGGCGCGCGCCGGCTGATCGAGGAGTCCGAGTACCTGCCTACCCTGCACCGCATGCTGGAGTGCTGCCACGAGGCCCAGTTCGCGGCCCATGGCCTGCCCTCCCCGCGCGAGGCATACCGCGAGGCTGCCACCGCAGCACGGGATTCGCACCGCTGGAGCCATGCCGCCGTATGGCACGCGGCACGCGCCACCGGGCTGCAGCTGCTTGCATCAGGGCGGGAAGCCGAGGTGCTGCCGCTCTTCGAACGGCGCTACCAGGATGTCTGCGAGCGGCTGCTCGCGGGCGCGGAACTGGCGCTGCCGCCACCGGCGCAGGCGCCGCAACAACCCACCGCTCCTGCCATGAGCGCAGAGGAAAAACGCGCGGCACTCCGGGAATTGCGCCGGCAAACGGGCGTCTGAGGGACGCCGGCGCGTCTCAGCGGGGGCGCAGCAGCTCGCCGCGCGCGTGCTCGGTGATCGCCCGCACCGCCGGATGCGTGATGCGCCGCTCCACGGAGATGGCATAAAGCTCCTGTCGCACCTCCATCACTTCGCCCACCTCCTTCAGCGCGTACTGCGCGCAGACCTCGTCGGCCGTCACGCTGGGCGCGAAGAAAAACCCGGTGCCGGCATGCCCGAAGGCCTTCATCAACGCGGTGTCGTCGAACTCGCCGCGGATCACCGGCGTTACCCCGCGCGCCTCGAGCCAGGCAAGCAAGCCACGGCGCCAGGCGGTTTCTTCCCGCGGAAGCAACAAGGGCGCACCATCGAGGCACCGCGGAAACTTGCCTCGATGCGCCCGCAGGAGACTCGGCGACCCGAAGCACGACAGGCTGCTGCTGCCCAGCGGATGATTGAAGCACTTGACGTCCAGACCCGGCGGAAAAGGCGTATCGGCGATGACCAGATCGAGCCGATGCACCGCGAGTGCGCCGAGCAGTTCGGCAAAGGACTGTTCGCGGCAGATGATGCGCACCGGATCCTCCAGCGTCATGGCGGGCTCGAGCAGCCAGTGCGCGATCGACTTGGGGATCGAGTCGAGCAAGCCCACCCGGAAGGCGAGCGCACGCTCCGGCGCGCCTGCGCGCAGCACCTCCGCGAGTTCATCCCCGAGCGAAAAGATCTCCTCGGCGTAACGCAGGGCGAGACGTCCCGCCTCCGTGGGCTCCACACCGCGGCCCGCCCGCACCAGCAAGGGCGCGCCCAGCGCATCCTCGAGCTGGCGCAGCTGCGCGCTGATGGTCTGCGGAGTGAGGTGCAGCTTGGTGGCTGCAGCCCGCACGCCGCGCTCCTGCACAACGGCTGCGAAGTACTGCAGGTGGCGGTAATTGAGACGGGCCATTGTGCGGTTTTTCCGAACAGATATGAAAGGACAATCAGATTTTAATGATCGTATGGGACTCCTACAATCGCTTCCGTCGTCACCCTGAAAAAAGGCCCTTTCCATGCGAATAGTCGCCAGATCCCGAGACCGCAGCATGCCGATCGATCCGGGCGTGCGCTCGCACATCATGCGGCGGATGCGGTTCGCGCTGGGGCCGGTGCTCTCGCACGTGCCCCGCGTCTATGTGTGGGTCGGCGACGAGAACGGCCCGCGCGGCGGCATCGACAAGTTCTGCAGCGTGCGCGCCGAGGTCGAGGGGCACGCGCCGGTCTTCGTGCGCGACCTCCACGCCGACGTCTACGCCGCCATCTCGCTGGCCGCCGCCCGCACCGGGCGCGCGGTGCTGCGGTCGGTGCAGCGCCACGATCGCATCGACCGGCGTCGCGGCGAAGTCGACGCAAGCATTGAATCCATATCCGCCATCTGAAGGAGATTTGCCATGAAAGAACCCATCGTGATCGGCCAGCGCGGCTCAGACCGTGTGCTGGGCTCGAGCCTCGCACCGGAGGCCGTGAAAGTCCTTCGCAACACCTACGCGCTGCTTGCCTTGAGCGTACTCGTCAGCGCCGGCACGGCTACCGCATCGGTGGCGCTCAAGCTGCCGCATCCGGGGCTGCTGATCACGCTGGTGGGCTATTTCGGGCTGCTGTTTGCCATCAACAAGTGCCGCAACAGCGCTGCCAGCATCGGGCTGGTCTTCGCGTTAACGGGCTTCATGGGCCTGACACTCGGGCCGATGCTGTCCTCGGTGTTGTCGATGCCGGGTGGCGGAGCCACAGTCGCCAATGCGCTCGGTCTAACGGGCGCGGTGTTTCTGGGTGCCTCGGGCTACGTGCTCTCGACGCGCAAGAACCTGAGCTGGATGGGCACCACGCTCTTCGCCGGGGTGCTGGTGGCTTTTATCGCGGGGCTGGCGGCGGTGTTCTTCGAGATCCCTGCCCTCTCGCTCGCGGTGTCGGCGCTCTTTGCAATCTTGATGAGCGCCATGATCGCCTTCGAAACCAGCGCGATCATCCACGGCGGCGAGCGCAACTACGTGATGGCCACGGTCAGCCTGTTCGTCTCGATCTTC
>CAJADV010000217.1 GCA_903938575.1 uncultured Gammaproteobacteria bacterium | reverse complement strand
TTTGAGGATCGCGCGCTCGCGCAACGCGCCCTGCAGGGCGATGCAGCAGCCCTCGTTCAGGGCGTTGTCGATGTCGAACTGCCGGGGTCCTTGCTGGGCGAGGCGAGACTTCGGGATTATCTGGGCTCAGCCCTTGCGGCGAGAATCGCGGCACTCGCTTCCGGCGAGGGAGTCCTCGAGCCGCGAGCCCGTGGCGCGGCTGTGCTGCGTCTTGTTGCACGCGAGCCCGGTGCCACTCCGGTTCTCGCTGAGATCCGCACGCAAGTGGAGTCGGAATACCGCCGTCGCCGCGACGAAGCGGCCCTGGCTGACTATGTCGCCCGCCTGCGGCGTGATGCGCGCCTGGTACTTGAGGGTGAGGAGCCGCCGGGGTGAACGCGCGGCTGCTGTTGCTGTTTGCCCTCACACTGTTCGTGCAGGGTGTGCATGCCGACTGGCAGACGCGTTCCTGGTCACGCTGGGATATCGGTGCTCAGGGTGCCGAGGCAGTGATCGGGATCGACCGCATCGAGCTCGAGCGACTGGGGCTGGTCGATGATCAGGCATCGCTCGGCAAGCAAGTCGATCGCAGCGTTGCTTTCCTCTCGGCCGGTGTCGCGTGTCCCGTTAGCGCAGTCGAGCCCCAGGCGGCACCCAGCACCTTGCTCATGTTACGCGTCGCATTTCGCTGCTCGGCTCCGCTGCAGTCGCCGCAGATACGGGTGCGCTTGCTGTTTGGCAGCACCGGTCAGCCGCTGCACTACGCGTCCGTTATCCACGCGGATGTACGTAGCGATGCACTGCTTACACGTGGCGCGGATACCTTCGATATTGCAGAGGCAGCCCCGCAGCGCCGGGGGGCAGAGGTCCTGCGAGACTATTTGTACCTCGGTTTCGTCCATATCCTGGAGGGGCTGGATCACGTCGCCTTCCTGCTGTGCCTGTTGCTGGCGGCCCCAGGCCTGACCCAACGGCTCTGGCTGGTGACGGGATTTACCCTGGGCCACAGCATCACGCTATCGCTCGCCGCGCTGGGGCTGCTGCGGGTCCATGGTTCGGGGGTAGAGGCGCTGATCGGATTCACCGTCGCCCTCCTTGCGGCGGAGGTATTCCAGCGCCGGCATGGATGGCGCACTCCCGTAGTGCTGCTGCTCGTCGTGATTGGGGCCATGCTGCTCGCTGTGGTCAGCGGGCTGCGACCGGGACTGCCCGTCGCGACGCTCGGTGCTCTGCTGGTTCTCGCTCCCGCCTACCTCCTGCTCGCGCAGCGCAGCGTGCACGCTGACCGCCTGCACCTTGGCATGGTGGGCGTGTTCGGGCTGGTGCACGGACTGGGCTTCGCGGCAGTGCTGCGGAGCATCGGCTTGCCCGCGGGGAGTCGCGGATGGGCGCTCGCGGGTTTCAATCTCGGTGTGGAGTTGGGCCAACTGCTGTTGTTACTGGTCTTTGCCGGACTGCTGGCCGCCGGCACCCGCATCGCAGGGGAACGGCGTGCGGACGAGGCCTGCAGTGCGCTTGCCAGTCTGCTTTGCGCCACTGGCGTGTTCTGGCTGGTGCAGCGTGGACTCTGAGCTGCGATCAGATCGGCGTGCAGACGAAGACCGGAATGTTGCGCGTAGTGCGCGACTGGTAATCCACAAAAGCAGGATATGCCGCCACCGCTACCGGCCACACCGCAGCCTTGCCTGCATCATCGACCAAGCGCGCCAGCATGCGGCGCGTGCGTCCCTCTGCGGTGATTGCAATCTCGGGGTTCGTGCGGATGTTGTAGAACCACAACGGGTGCGTGCTCATCCCACCCTGCGAGGCCACCAGGATCACCTCCTCGCCGTGGGGTATGTAGATGAGCGGGATGATGCGTTTGTGTCCGGTCTTCGCGCCGGTCATGGTGACCAGGCAGATCGGGGAGCCGTTGGGGAAGCGGTTCATCAGCCGCCCACTGCTCATGCGATATACGAATACGTTAAGTCGCGTGTAGAGCTTCATCATTGCGCGGATGAGCCCGTTCAGTCGCGGGTCGATCGGTTTGACGGGCTTGCCCGCTGCGACGTTCAACGTGACGTGTCCTTGGCCAGCGACTCCAGCACGCGATCGAGCACGTCTTCCAGCGTGCCCTCGCTGCAGTCGACCCTGATAGAACCGTAGCGGGCATATAACGCCTGGCGCTCGGCAAAAAGCTCGCTGAATGCCTGGTCCGGGCGCCGCGAAATGCCGCGGGTGTCGTAGTCGCGGATGCGCTGGCGCAGCTCCGTCAGCGGCGCATCGAGCCACACGATCTGGCTCCCGGCTGCCAGATGCTGCATGGCAGCATCGCTGTAGACCGCGCTGCCGCCAGTTGCGATGACATTGCCGCGTGGCTCAACGGTAAGCAGCACGGACTCCTCGATCGCCCGCAGGCCCAGATATCCGGCGTCATCCAGTACCTGCTGTAGCGGTTTGTCCTCGCGCACCTGGATCAGGAGATCGGAGTCGATGAAGCCGAGGGCGAGCCGCTTCGACAGCAACACCCCCACAGTGCTCTTGCCGGCACCGGGCATGCCGATCAGCGTGATTCCTGGTCGCGAGGTTGTCATGGGCTCCACTGTCGGTTTGACTACACTGGGTGGATTCTGCGGATTGCGGCGTGCGGCGGCAACCCGGCACTCGGAGGTTCGGTGAGCATGATGAGGCAGACCGCTGCGGCGGAGGCGTGGCGCGCGCTGGAGCAGGAGCGTGTACGGCTTGGGTCTTTCCGGATGGCCGAGGCGAGTCGGACCGATCCGTCTCGCACGGCGCGTTACCGATGCAAGGCCGCCGGTCTGATGCTCGATTACTCTCGCAACCGTATCGATGACGCTGCACTGAGCGCGCTCTGTGCGCTGGCGCGAGCCACCGGCGTACCCGAGCGCTTGCGGGCCCAGTTCGACGGTGAGCCCGTCAACCATACGGAAGGCCGCGCGGCGCTGCATACCCTGCTTCGCGGCAGCACGGCGGGCCGACCACTGTCCCAGTCCGCCGACATCCGCGCCATGCGCGCGCGCATGGACGCAATTGCGCAGCGGGTGCGCAGCGGTGACTGGCAGGGCTGGCGCGGCGGGCGGATCCGCGCGGTGGTCAATATCGGCATCGGTGGCTCGCATCTGGGTCCCTGCCTGGTCGCCGATGCGCTGGGACACCTGCGCCCGCGTGACCTCGAGATGCACTTCGTTTCCAACGTCGATCCACGTGATCTCGAAGATACCCTCGCAGGTCTCGATCCGGCGAGCACGCTCTTCGTGATCGCATCGAAGACCTTTGGCACTCTGGAAACGCTGCAGAATGCGAGCGCCGCACGGGCCTGGCTGTTGGCTGCGGGCTGCCCGCCAGACGATCTCTACAGACACCTTGCCGGTGTGTCGGCCAACGTGGCCGGGGCGGTCGAGTTCGGCATTGATGCTGCGAACGTGCTGCCCATGTGGGACTGGGTGGGCGGGCGCTACTCGCTGTGGTCGGCGATCGGCCTGTCGCTCGCGATCGGTCTGGGGATGGATGCTTTCGAGGCGCTGTTGCTCGGCGCACACCGCATGGACATCCACGCGCTCGATGCGCCGTTGGAGCACAACATGCCCGCACTGCTCGCGCTGTTGTCCGTGTGGTATCGCGATTTCTGGGATGCAGGAACGCATGCGGTGCTGCCGTACGATCAGGGTCTGGCCCGGCTGCCCGACTACCTCCAGCAACTGGTGATGGAGAGCAACGGCAAGTCGGTCGACCGCGAGGGACTTCCGCTGCTGCGTGGCTCCAGTGGCGTGCTGTGGGGGGGCGCCGGCACCAATGGCCAGCATTCCTTTCACCAGATGCTCCACCAGGGCAATTCCATGGTGCCAGTGGATTTCGTGTTGCCACTCGTCACCCATGCAGCCAACCGCAGCCAGCATGCCTATCTCGTGGCCAATGGCATCGCGCAGGCGCAGGCGCTGATGCAGGGACGCAGCCTCGCGCAGGCGCGCGCCGAACTCGACGCCCGCGGCATGGCTTCCGCAGAGGCAGAGCTGCTTGCTCCACACCTTGTGATGTCGGGTAACCGCCCGAGCAACACCATCACGATGCACCGGCTGGATCCCGAGACTCTCGGTGCGTTGCTCGCGCTCTACGAACACCGCACGGCGGTGGAGGGTATCCTCTGGAACATCAATTCCTTCGACCAGTTCGGTGTCGAATTGGGCAAGCGTATCGGTGAGTCCGTGCATCTTGCGATGTGCGGCGATGCGGTGGCCGCGCGCTCCCTGGACGAGGCAGCACTCGCGCTGCTCGCAGACTGGACCGCGGCCAACGCGTCCTGAATCGAGAACCAGCACCCATGTACCGGCTCGCGGGAAAGGTTGCCCTCATCACGGGCGGCAACAGTGGCATCGGTGAGGCAACGGCGCTGCTTTTTGCCGCCGAGGGTGCGAGCGTGGTCATCACCGGTCGGCGGGTTGCGGCAGGAAAAGCGGTGGCAGCGCGCATACGCGACAGCGGCGGCGAGGCGCATTTCGTGCGTGCCGACCACACCAAGCCCCGTGACTGCGAACGTGCAGTCGCGGCCACACTGGAGCGCTTCGGGCGCATCGACATCCTGTTCAACAACGCCGGTATCGTGACCAGTGGCACCGCGGAGTCGGTGAGTGAGGAGAACTGGTCGCGCACGCTGGCGCTGAATGTCACGGCGGTCTGGCGCATGAGTCGACTGGTCTTGCCGCAGCTGCGCGCCGCGGGTGGCGGGGTCATCGTGAACAACGCCTCCGACTGGGCGGTGGTGGGCGCTCCGGACGCGCTTCCGTATGCGGCAAGCAAAGGGGCGGTGGCCCAGATGACCCGCTCCATGGCGCTTGACCACGCTGCTGAGGGTATCCGCGTAAATGCCGTGTGCCCGGGCGATACCTGGGTGCAACGCTGGAGTGAGGAAGGCTATTTCCCCGATGGCGACCCGGTCACCCGCGAGGAGGCGATGCGCGCATCCGAGGCGCACATCCCCATGCGCCGTTTTGCCGAGGCCGAGGAGATCGCGCGTGCCGTGCTGTTCCTCGCGTCCCCCGAGTCGAGTTACGTGACCGGACATCTGCTGCTGGTCGATGGCGGCAACACGGCGCGCTGACGCGCTGCGTTGCGACGGCCGGAACACCGGAACTGTGATCTGGTTCAACACGCTCCCCCGTTGATACGGCTAATCTTTGCTGCGAAGGATTTGGTTAGGTGATCGCGTCTGATGCAGAGACGCTGTGAATGGATGCCCTGTGATTTTGGTGAATGTCGTGTTGCGTCTGCTGTCCTGATCCGGTGCCAACGAGGAAATGTCGATGACTGTCTCCATGCCGCGAACATTCCGTGCCGTCGCGCTCGTGCTTCTGGCCAGCGCGGCCACTCCGGTCCTGTCACTGGAGGTGGGGGACCTCGCGCCGGTGCTTTCCTTGCAGGGCCGCGAGGCCCCCGTCGCTGTTCCAGTGACAGGCAAACTCACGTATGTCGATTTCTGGGCCTCCTGGTGCGGGCCCTGTCGCAAGTCTTTCCCCTGGATGAACCAGATGCATCGCAAGTACGCGGCCGAGGGCCTCGAGATCGTGGCAGTGAACCTCGATCAGGACCGTGCGGATGCCGGCGCGTTTCTGGAACAGATCCCGGGCGACTTCCGGATTGCGTTCGACACGGCGGGTGAGTCCGCCTCGCTCTACGGGGTTAAGGGCATGCCCACCAGCCTCCTGGTGGGCCCCGACGGGAAGGTGCTGGAGGTGCACGCCGGGTTCAACGAGAAAGACGCTGAAGTGCTCGAACAGATGATTCGCAGCCATTTGGAGGCAACGCCATGAAAGCTTGTTCGGGGCTCGCGCTGGCGGTGCTTGTGCTGTCAGGGTGCGCGCCCATCAAACCGGTGCAGCCGTGGGAAAAAGGTTTCCTGGCGAAGAAAGAAATGACCTTTGCCGGCGACAAGCTCGACGAGGCCTACCGTGAACACACCTACTTCAGCAAGGAGGCCGCCGCCGGCGGCGGCGGTGTGGGCGGCGGCGGTTGCGGGTGCAACTGAGATGAAAAACGTGATCAAACGCAGGGATTCAGCGCGCGCTCCAACAGCTGGTCTGGGGCAGGGCATCCTCCTCGCCGCGCTGGCGATTCCGGGCATCCAGCCCGTACAGGCTGAGAACGCGCCCGAGCGTGCCACAATTTCCTACCGCCACCTCGACTATCAGGACATGCAGTCGGGCTGGGATCGTATCGGCGTCAAGGCAAATGCGGTGTCGGTGCTTATGCCGGTCGCCGGTGAATGGGCAATCGGGGGGTCTTACACGCGCGACATCGTTTCTGGTGCCTCGCCTTACTTCCACAGCGAGAACTTGCTTGCCGGTGAGATCGAAGAGCGCCGCTACGGGCGTGATCTTTCTGTGTCGCGCTACTTTCGCCGCGGCAGCCTCACGGCAGGCTGGGTCGATTCGCAGGAGAGTGACTACACCTCGCGCGGCTACTCGCTCACGGGTACATGGAGCACCGAGTCCAACAACACCACGCTAACAGCTGGTGTCTCCACGCTCCACGACCGCATCGACGTTTCGGCGATCGGAGCCACGCAGGAATCCAAGGATACCGACTCTCTCATGGTGGGTATCACCCAGATTCTCTCGCCAGTCGATATCGTCCAGTTGAACCTGAGCCGTGCCGAAGGAGAGGGATTCTTCCGCGACCCCTACAAATTCCGTGACAACCGCCCAGGTCATCGCCAGCAAGATGTCGCGATGCTACGTTGGAACCACCATTTCAGTGATCTCGACGGTACCAGTCGCCTGAGTTATCGCTATTACGAGGACACCTTCGGCGTCATCGCCCACATGGTCGACCTCGAGTACGTCCAGCAGCTCCCCGGGGGCTGGACGCTGACGCCGGAAATCCGTCTCTATGCGCAGGACGACGCAGATTTCTACGTGGACCCGCGCTTCCCCGGCGTGCCGAATTTCCGGCCGCGCAGCCAGATACAGTCACAGGATCAGCGCCTCTCCACCTTCGGCGCCACCACCCTCGGCCTGAAGCTGGCGAAGCAGATCGGCCCCGATTGGGTGGTCGACGTGGAGTACCAGAACTACGAGCAGCGCTCCGACTGGTACCCTTGGGGCAATGGCAGCAAGGGCATAAAACCCTTCCGCGCGAATTTCCTGCAGTTCGGCGTCAGTTGGTCCTTCGACTGACATGGAGATTTTCCGTACCGAATTCCGCGCTATGGGCGGCGCCAACGAAATCATGTTGGCAGCGCCCGGCCAGGCCGAGGCCTCTGCCGCGCTGGAACTGGCTGTGCGTGAAGTGCAGCGCATCGAGGAGCGTTATTCACGCTACCGCGCGGATTCTGTCGTGTCGCGCATAAACGCGGCGGCCGGTTCGGGCGAGTGGATCGGGATCGATGCAGAAATGTGCACGCTTCTCGATTTCGCCGACGCGCTCAACCGCCAGAGTGACGGCCTCTTCGACATCACCTCCGGCATCCTGCGGCAGGCGTGGAATTTCCGCGAACGGAAGCTGCCTGAGCAGGCCGAGCTTGACCGGCTGCTGGCGCACATAGGCTGGCAGCGGGTCGAACGTCAGGAGGCGGCCATCCGCTTGCCCGAGGCCGGCATGGAGATAGACTTCGGCGGCTTCGGCAAGGAATACGCAGCCGATCGCGCGGCCACGCTGCTCACCGAGCGTGGCTTCGAACACGGCTACGTGAACCTGGGTGGCGATATCCGCGCGCTGGGGCCGCAGGCCGATGGAAGCCCCTGGCTGATTGGCGTGCAGAACCCCCGTCGCCCCGGTGAACTCATCGCCACCATTCCCGTGAGCCAGGGCGCACTCGCCACCAGCGGCGATTACGAGCGCTACTTCGAGCATGACGGTAAGCGTTACTGCCACGTGCTCGATCCGCGCACCGGCTGGCCCGTGTCGCACTGGTCATCGGTGAGCGTGCTAGCCCCGATGGCAGTGGTGGCGGGCAGTTTCGCCACGATCGCGATGCTGAAAGAACAGGACGGTCTCGATTTCCTGCGTGCCGCCGGCATGACCCACCTCTGCGTGGATGCCGACGGCGCGATTTTTTCCAACTGATTCCCAACCCGAGGGCCTGCCGCAATGGCAACTACGATCACGCTCGACAGTGGCAACAATAATTTCTTTGTCAAAGACGGATTTCTGGGCAGTGCCCCCACGGGTTTCGTCGTCATTAAGGGCGCTACCATCGACGGCCTGGGTGGCAAGGACACGGTGGACACCACCAAGGAAGGCTATTCCTACCCCGATTCGGATTTCAAGCTCACCGTCGATGGCACCGGCGTGATCACGATGACAACATCGAGCGGCACGGCCACCTTCAGGAATTTCGAGCAGATCAAGTACACCAACTTGGTGGTTGCTGTCGGCTCGGCGGGAGACGATGCGCTCACGGGTACGGCAGCCGCCGATGTCGTTCTCGGCGTAGGAGGCAACGACACCCTGGATGGCTCAGCTGGCGCCGATTCGATGTACGGTGGTGCGGGCAACGACACCTATGTGGTCGACAACGCCGCTGACCAGGTGATCGAATCGAACAGCAGCGTGCATTTCGCTACCGCGACGCGGACTGCCACCACCGTGGATGCCGGCGGCATCGACCTGGTCAGGGCTGCGATCAGCTACGTGCTGGGGAGTTTCGTCGAGAACCTGGAACTGACGGGCGCCGCGGCACTCAATGGCACCGGCAACGCGCTCAACAATTTGATCACCGGCAACGCCGGCATCAACTCGCTCTCCGGCGCTGCGGGCAACGACACGCTGAACGGCGCCGCCGGGGCGGATGTTCTGCTGGGTGGCGCGGGCAACGACACCTATGTGGTCGACAACGTGGGCGACAAGGTGCAGGAGTCTACGGTGCTGAACGGCAGCACGGATGCCGGCGGCATCGATGCCGTGCAGAGTGCGGTCAGCTTCACGTT
>CAJADV010000216.1 GCA_903938575.1 uncultured Gammaproteobacteria bacterium | reverse complement strand
GACGCGGGCGAAACGGAACAGGCGCTTCATCTGCTCGACATCGTTCTGACGGCCGAACCCGCACAAGCCGACGCGGTGGCCTTGGCGCTGCGCATCCACGAAAAGCTCGCCACCGAAACAGATAATTTCTGGCTGGCGGGCTGGCTGGAAAACCAGATCAAACTGCTGCAGGGCGGCGTGACCGCGCCGTTGTCCCTCTAAGGAAAAAGACCACAAGGCATGAGCGCGAAAATCCACATCAATGACCTCGCAAACCCTGTCTACACCGAGTCGCAGCGTGCCGCGCTGGACTATGGCGAGACGCTGACGCCAGACCTGACGCCTGCGTCCATCATGGCTGAAGCCGAACAGAAGACCGGACTGCACGATTGGGGCGCGATGGATTTCATGCCGCGTCTGGCGCTGCTCTGCGAGGAGTGGGGCAGCGACGCTGGGCTGGTGGGTCTGGCCCGCCTCACGCTGCGCAACAAACTGTTGCAGCATGCAACCAGCCGACTGCTGATCCGGGACCAGTTCAAACGGCATCCGGAAATCCACGCGCTTCGCATCGAGAGCCCGATCATCGTCTGCGGCCTGCCGCGCTCCGGCACCACGCATCTGCTGAACCTCATGGCCGCAGACTCGCGCCTGCGCTCGCTCCCGCTGTGGGAATCCTACGAGCCGGTTCCGCTTCCGGGCGAAGGGTTGCTGCCCGGCGGCATCGACCAGCGCTACCAACGCTGCGCCAGCGCGTGGGAAGCGGCGCAGACAATGACGCCCCACATGGCGGCGATGCACCCGATGCACCCGAACCACATCCACGAAGAACTCGAACTGATGGGCCCCAACTTCGGCTCCTACAACTACGAGTGGCTCTCGTATTCACCACGCTGGCGGGACAACTATTACGCCGAAGACCAGACATCCCAGTACGAGTACATGCGCGATGTGCTGAAGCTGCTCACCTGGCAGCAACGGGGCACGACGAGACCCACGCGCTGGGTTCTCAAATGCCCGCAACACCTGGAACAGCTGCCGGTCCTCAACAAGATCTTCCCGGATGCCACGATCGCCATCACGCATCGCGACCCCGTGGCCGTGATCCAGTCGTCCATCACGATGCTCGCCTACGTGCAGCGCATGACCCGCAGAGAGATTATGACCGGACAACTGCTGCACTACTGGACCGACCGGATTCGCCATCTGCTGCTCGCCTGTACCAACGATCGGAACAAACTGCCGCCGGAGCGCAGCATCGACATCGTCTTTCATGAGCTCATCAACGATGATGTGGCGACGGTAGAGCGGATATACCGCACATCCGGGCTGGGGATGACCGCGCAGGCGCGCACGGAGCTCAGTCGCTTCGTTACCGATCACAAGGATGATTACGGCCGCGTGGCCTACGATCTCAAAGGCCAGTTCGGGACGAGCGCGGAGGAATTGGGGAAACATTTCGAATTCTATTACGACGCCTTTCCGGCCGTGCGCCGGGAGCGCTGAAGGAGACAAAGCGATGAAATTCTGGCAAGCACTGACCTGGATCGAACCCGACCAACTGATCGAAACGGCACGCTTTGCCGAGGAAGTAGGCTTCGAGGGCTGCATGCTCGGGGACCACGGCGTGTATCCCCGTGACCTCGCAGCAGACTACCCCTACTCCGCGGATGGCCTACCGCCCATGCGCGCCGATGCCGACTACCCGGACTGCTGGGCCACGCTGGGCGCGATCGCCGCCGCTACAACGCGCCTGCGATTTACCGTTGGCGTCTACGTGCTGCCGCTGCGCAACGTCTTCGAGGTGGCGCGCGCCACCGGCACGCTCGCGATCCTGTCGGAGGGGCGTTTCGCGCTGGGTGCGGGCATCGGCTGGATGAAAGAGGAGTTCGACATCTACGGCGTCGACTTCAGGACCCGCGGCAAGCGCTGTGACGAAATGATCGCGGTGCTGCGCAAGCTCTGGGCGGGTGGCATGGTGGAACACCACGGGCGCTTCTTTGATTTTCCGGCGCTGCAGATTGCCCCTGCACCGAAGACGGTACCGATCTGGATGGGCGGCGGGAGTGATCCGGCACTGCGGCGCAGCGCCACTCTCTGCGACGGCTGGTTGGGCGGAGGCAACTCCCCCGCCGAGGCAGAGGAGATCCTCGCCAAGCTCACCGAACTGCGCGCCGAGGCCGGTCGCGCGGCACTTCCCTTCGAGACGCTGGTCCCCCTCACAACACCGCCCGATGTGGACACCTTCAGACAACTCGAGGAGCGCGGCATGACGGGAGGCATCAGCTACCCGTTCAAGTTCGCGTTAGGCGAGCGCTCGAGCCTCGACGACAAGAAACGCCACATGGAGAACTTTGCCGAGACAATCATGCGACAGGTGTGCTGATCGCGGAGTACGCGCAGGCGGGCTCATGCTTCAGCTGCGTCCAGTCCGGCGGGGCCTCGCCGGCAAGGCCGCACGGCCCGCTTGTAATGTACTATCCCGGCAGACCTACGCGACTGGAATGGCGATATCCTATGGTTCGGACAAAAAGGAGTCCCGAGAGATGACCCAAGCTGGCGGAATGCCCTGCCCCGTGTGCAAAGTACCTCTGGTGATGAGCGAGCGCCAAGGGGTCGAGATCGATTACTGCCCCCAATGCCGCGGCGTCTGGCTTGATCGCGGCGAGCTCGACAAGATCATCGAGCGCGGCGCCGCTGAGGCCGCGCCCGCTCCCGCTCGCAGCGCTCCGCCGCCCCCGCAACAACCGGCTTATCAGCCGCAAGCCCAGTACCAGCCCCAACAGGGCTATGACCCCAACTACTCCCACAAAAAGCGCCGGAAGTCGTTTCTGGAAGAACTGTTCGACTGAGCGTCGGCGCCGGAAGCGAGCGTCTCTTCGGTCACCAGCACCAACCCGTCATGACGTGCCGGATTGTGTACCTGCAGCCGATCCCCACCGTGTCATCTTTTCAGAGCCGGGTGAAACCCCGATAGCCCTCGTCGAGCGCTGCGTTGCAGAGCTCCGCAAAGCGCACGAAACCGCCGACATAGATCATGAACACATCCGCCTTGCCGTCGATATTGCTGCCGCGATACCAGGAATCGGCGTGGCGGTGAACCGTGGCAGAGGCCACCTGTGAGAGCTCGTCCTGCCACCAGCGCTCGGCCGTCTCGTCGGTCTGGATACGCGTTTTGCCGTCGCGCGTCATCTCCTCGATGATCCGCGCCGTCCAGTCGACCTGCCACTCGCCGGTGGTGATCATCTGCGCCTGCGCAGAAGGCGTCATAGGGCCGTGGATCATGAAAAGATTGGGAAAGCCCGCGACCATGGAGCCGAGGTAGGTAGTCGGGCCACTCTGCCACTTCTCGCGCAGGCGCATGCCGCCCTCGCCCTCGATGTCGATGCGCGTCATGGCGCCTGTCAAAGCATCGAAACCCGTCGCGAGCACGATCACATCAAGCGGCCAGGTGGTCTCCATGGTCCGCAGACCTTCCTCGCAGAACGCCGTGATCGGCGCCGCGCGTGCGTCGACCAGCGTGACGTTGTCGCGGTTGAACATCCCGTAGTAGCCGTTGTCGATGCAAAGCCGCTTGCCGCCGATCGGGTACGTGGTGGGGCAGAGCAGTTCTGCGGTGCGGGGGTCGTTCACGATCTGGCGGATCTTGCCGCGCACGAACTCGCAGACCACGTCGTTCGCGGCCATGTCGGTCAGCACATCCCTGAAGGCGACCAGCAACTGGAAGGCGCTGCGCGAATGCCAGGCTTCCTCGAGTATGCGGTCCTGCTCTTCCTTGCTGCATTCCAGCGCCGAGAGCGTGGGGTATTTCACCAGCGATGCGCCGTAGGTCTGCAGCATCTGCTTGCGACGCTCGGGGTAGTTCGCCTTCCAGTCGCGCTCGTAGTCGGGATCGACCGGCCGGTTGCCCGAGGGCATGCTGAATGCGGGCGTGCGCTGGAACACGAAGAGATGCTCGGCCTGTTCTGCGATGATCGGCGCCGCCTGCACGCCGGAGGAACCCGTGCCCACCAGACCCACGCGCTTGCCGCGAAAATCCACACCCTCGCGCGGCCACTCGGTGGTGTGAAGCACCTGCCCGGCGAAGTTCTCCCGACCGGGCCAGGGCGGCGTGTTCGATGCGTTCAGGCTGCCGGTGGCGGCGATGACATAGCGGCAGACCAGGTAACCGCCGCGATCTGTCCAGACATGCCAGAGATTCGCGCTCTCATCGAAGCGCATCCGCGTGACACGCGTCGAGAGCCGGATGCGGTCGCGCAGGCCGAAGCGGTCCGCCACATGATTGGCGTAGCGCTCCAGATCAGGTTGCGCGGCAAAGAGTTCGGGCCAGCGCCACTCCTGCTGCAGCGCATCATCGAAACCGTAGGAATACTCCGCGCTCTCGATGTCCACCCGCGCACCCGGGTAGCGGTTCCAGTACCAGGTGCCGCCCACCCCGTCGCCTGCCTCGAGACAGACAACCCTGTAGTCTCCGCCCAGCCGGTGGAGCGCGTACATGCCGGAAAAGCCGGCGCCGATGACCACGATGTCGGCGGCTTCGGGAGACACGTCAGTCATGTTCGATACCGTTCGTCAGGGGCAGGTGCCGGCGGGAGGGCCTGCAGGATAAAGCCCCTTCCATCGCTAAGCCATTGCGCGCGAACGCGCCTGCCAACCCAGACCACCCGGCTCGGCCAGCCTGTGAGTGAGTCCAGGTCCACGTCCACGCCTGCCCGCGCGCGGGCACGCGTGCTTTCGGCAGGAACCGCGGATCGTGAGGATAGGTGCCTCTTTTGTTAAGCTCGCGACGCCTGCAAACCGACGCCTGCGGCAAACCATCCAGACAAAGCAATCCGGAGAACAGCCGCCATGAGCAACCGATTCCGCACTACCGGACGGGGTCTGAATGTGTTCGCCCTGGCGATTGCCTCCAGCGCAACGCAGGCATTGGCAGAGAACACCACCGTGCTCGAGGAAGTGATGGTCACCGCGCAACGCCGGGAGCAGAGCCTGCAGGAGGTGCCGCTCTCGGTGAGCGCGCTCTCCGGGGAAACGCTCGCGACATTCCTGCAGGGCGGCGAGGATATCCGTGCGCTCTCAGGCCGCGTGCCCGGACTCTATGCCGAATCCTCCAACGGCCGGGTCGCGCCACGCTTCTACATCCGCGGCCTCGGCAATATCGACTTTGACCTCGCGGCCTCCCAGCCGGTCTCGATCGTGGTCGACGAGGTGGCGCAGGAGAACGTGATCCTGAAAAGCTTCCCGCTGTTCGACATCGCGCACGTCGAGGTACTGCGCGGTCCGCAGGGCACGCTGTTCGGACGCAACACCCCGGCCGGTATCGTCAAGTTCGACACCGTCAAACCAAGCCACGTGCTGGATGGCCACCTGAGCGTGGCCTATGGCAGCAACCAGACCATCAACACCGACGCGGCGATCGGCGGCAGCCTGATCCCCAACACCCTCGCGGGTCGCGCCTCGATCCTTTACCAGAACAGCGAGGACTGGATCGACAACACCTTCAGCGGCCAGGATGACGCGCTCGGCGGCTTCGAGGAATGGGCCGGCCGCGCGCAGCTGCTGTGGGATCCGACCGCGGACTTCAGCGCGCTCTTCAGCGTGCACGCGCGCGACCTCGACGGGACCTCGACGATCTTCCGCGCCAACATCCTCACTACCGGCGAAAGCGGGCTGAACGACAACTTCGAGCGCGACCAGGTGAGTCTCGACAGCGGCGCTAACAACCCGCAGGCAGCGCAGGGCAAGGGTGGCTCGATGCGCCTCGACTGGGGCCTCACAGAGGGGCTGACCCTCACCTCGATCACCGCCTACGAGACCGCGGACAACCGCAGTCGGGGCGATATCGACGGTGGCTTCGGCGCCGATTTCCTACCCGTCGTCGGCCCGTGCCAGCCCAACGCGAACTCGCGTCCCTGCATCCCCTTCACGTCGGAGTCGCAGGACGGCATAGACGATCTCGACCAGTTCACGCAGGAACTGCGTCTCAGCGCCGGCGGACCCGGCGCGGTGTTCTGGCAGGCGGGGCTGTTCTACTTCGACTCTGAGCTCAGGATCACCACCGAGCCGTTCTTTGTCTCACCGAGCACGCTGGAACACAGCAACGAGTCGTGGGCGGCTTTCGGCCAGCTGAGCGTGGACGTCTCCGAGCGTCTGACTCTCAGCGGCGGTCTGCGCTGGACCACGGACGAAAAAGATCTGAAGGTACGCGCATCGCCGCTGCCGGTGGCACCGGTAGATGTAAGCGACGACCAGCTGAGCTGGGACGCGAGCGCGATATACGCGCTCACCGAGCAGTGGAATATCTACGCGCGTGCCGCGCAGGGCTTCCGCGCCCCGACCATACAGGGCCGCGACGTTGCCTTCCTCGGGCAGCCCTCGACCGCGGATTCGGAAACCATCACCTCGGGCGAAATCGGCTTCAAGGCTGATCTGCTGGAGCATCGCCTGCGCCTGAATGGCGCGGTGTTCCGCTACGAGATCGAGAATCAGCAGCTCTCCGCGGTGGGCGGTGCCGGCAACTTCATCCAACTGGTCAACGCCGACAAAGGCACCGGCTTCGGGCTGGATATGGATATCGATTGGCTGCTTACCCAGAACCTCAGCATCAGCCTTGGCTACAGCTGGACCGACACCGAGATCAACGACAGCAACTGCGCGTCGAAACCTGCGGCTCGGGGCAGTGCACGGTGCAGGATCCGCGCGACGCCAACGGCTTCGCCTTCGTCGATGGCAACCCGTTCCCGCAGTCGCCAGACAACATGCTGTTTGTCTCCGTGGGCTACCGCTACCCGCTGGGCAACAACGACGAGCTGTTCTTCTCGACCGACTGGTTCCGCCAGGGCAAGACCAACCTCTTCCTGTACCAGGCACCCGAGTTCCAGACCAACGGCGACGTCGAGGGCGGCGTGCGCGCGGGCTACGCGTGGTGCAGCGGCCGCTACGAGGTGGCTGCCTTCGGCCGCAACATCACCGATGAGGAGAACCTGAAGGGCGCGATCGACTTCAACAACAACGCCGGCTTCGTGAACGAGGGGCGGTTCCTCGGGCTCTCGTTCAAGGCGGCGTTAAACTGAGGCCTGTCACGCCCGGGACTTGAGCTATCACAGGCCTGCCAGTGGTGATTCAGTGCGTGTACACCGGCGGAGCATCCGGGTAGCTCGCGACGCGGAAGCCGCGCCTTCCTGCTGACAAAAATTTCCTCCGCCTGTGCGACATCAGGCTGGCGATACATTGATGTAAATCAGCGCGACCGCACTGCCCAAGTGCAAGCATTTCTCCGCACCGTGGTTGCGGTGCAGCCCGTTACGGCCACCCGTCATGATGCAAGGAGAGCACGAATGAACCCGCGGAACATACTCGCACTCGGGGCCCTTCTGGCATCCGCGATCGCCCGAAGCGGCAATATCAACGTTGCCGTCAGCTGCCCCCTATCCGTCTCCTATGGCACCGGTGACACCATGCTGTCGGTGGACGTCGAAGTCACGAATCCCAGCTGGGACACTCAAGTCTTACTCAAACGCTACGCTGTGTTGATGTTCGCTAATCCCGGCCAAATCGTGACCGGGCTCGCGGTCTACGGCCCGTTCGCGAAACTCCGCTCGGAGATCGCGATTCCACCGTCACCATCCTGGCCCCCTGAACCGGTGAGCATGCGCCTATCAACAATGAAGGTGCCGAACGTGGTGGGCACGCTGGCGAGCCTGCACGTAGAATTCCTGAGCGAAAATGGACATACGCTGGGTGGCGACGACTGCCTGGTGCGCATCGTTAAGTGATCGTGCGCAGCACGCCTCTCACCGCAACAAAAGCGGTAAGTCTGGCAGCCGTCGCAACGGTAGCGTGCGTGCTTGCCGCGGCGGCGTTGCAAGGTGTGACTCCCACCTCGCGCTCGCCGGCGAGAGTACAGCCGGCAGCTGCGTTACCGATGCCGGACATCACGCCATCAGGCGTGGCGGCCGAGTCCATCTCACTCGACCAGCAACTTGCCGATGGCACCCGCGTGCACTGGACTGCACAGCGTGTGCTGCGCCGCAAGCGCAGCTCGGCTCTGTTCCACTACGAGAACTATGCGGAGCTCGTGGTTTCAGGTCTGCGCATCGAACTGCATGTGTCGGGCTCCAGCAGCGCCAGGGAGGTTCGCGCACCAATGATCGTGCTGCGCGAGGCCATCGAGGACTTGCGCCTCGGGGTCGACGAAGCAGAGCCCGGGGCTTCGGCAGACGCCTCGGGCGTGCTCGCGGCCGAAGATGCGGGCAGCGAACAGCTTTCGCGCGTAATAGTCGAGGATTTGCGCATCATCGAGACCACCGACGATGGCCCGCTCTTCGAGCTCAATGCGTCCTCAGCCCGCCTTGCCGGAGGCGATGCTGCCTTGGTGTTTAAAGGCCTCGTGAGGATTCGCTCGGGCGCAGACCAGGTCGACGCAAACCTCGCCGGCTGGCTCACGGATCGCTCCGCTTTGCTGGTGCGCGACGCCCACCGATTCGGCGGTGGCCAGGTGACGCACTCCGCCCTCTACGCGCTGCCTGGTACCGGCATCGAGCCGCTTGATGGCGATGCGCCGGACGTCGCATTCGAAGACGCATTCGATAGTTTGGAGAAGCGCCTTATCGACAAACTCGCCGGCCACGCGTCCGGCCCGCTCGCGCTAATGCTGACGGGACGCCTGATGCGCTGATTCAAACTGGCCGCTACAACCAGTGATGTCCTCGACGTCTGTAGCTGGCGGCTGCGCTTCGCAACGCCTCCCATGCCTTCAACCCGCGAAATCCACCACCCACTTCCACGCCCCCGGCGCCAGATCGACGGGCAGGACCAGGCTGCCCACGGACTCGCGGTGTAGCGCCTCCACCCGATTGCCAGCGGCAGCGATCATCCGTTTGACCTGGTGGTACTTGCCCTCATCGATGGTTAAGCGCAGCGTCAGCGGACCCATCAGTTCACAGTTGATCGCAACACTGGGAGTGGGCTCGTCGCGCAGTTGCACGCCGCCCAGCAGACGCTCGCACAGCGTGGCATCGGCCGGGTGCTTCAGCGTTGCGCGATAGGTCTTGGGGACATGGTGTTTGGGCGCGGTCAGGCGGTGATTGAGCGCGCCGTCATCGGTGAGCAGCAGGAGCCCGGTGGTGTCCTGATCGAGTCGGCCAACCGGCTGCACGCCGCGCTCGCGCAGCGCGGGGGGCAATAACTCGAGCACGCTGGCGTGAAACTGCGGCGCTCGCGAGCACTCGTAACCCGCGGGCTTGTTCAGCATCACCAGGGCGTGCTCGGCGAAGGGCCAGTCCTGTCCGTCCACCGCGAAGACCAGTGCACCGGTATCAAATTCGGCGAAGGGGTCCTCGGTCAGCGTGCCCGCCACCGTCACGCGTCTGGCACGCACCAGCGCACGGCAGCTGCGACGCGTTCCAAAGCCCTGCGAGTGCAGGATGCGCTCAAGCGTTTGCATCAGATCAGCCTGCCACGCGGGGAATCTGCTGCAAGCAGGCGAGGCTTCCGCGCTGAAATCCTGGACACATCATCTTGATCTGGGCTACTGCCAGCTCTTGATCAGCGTGTCGTAGTCAATGGTCTCCGGCGCGGGCTCCTCGTTTGCGAGCGCGGGCTTGGGCGCGCCGGGGCGATCGAACCAGATCTGCGGGTCTTCAGGGGTGTTCAGGCGCGGGCCGATATCGCCCTGCACCCCGGCGCGCTCCAGACGCGCCATCACGGCCTCCTGCGCGGCACAGAGCGCGTCCATGGCATGCTGTGGCGTGCTCGTGCCGGCAACGGCCTCACCGATGTGCTGCCACCACAGTTGCGCGAGCTTGGGGTAATCGGGAACGTTGGTGCCGGTGGGCGACCATTGCACGCGCGCGGGGGAGCGGTAGAACTCCACCAGCCCACCGAGTTGCGGCGCGCGATCGGTGAAGCTCTGATGGCGGATGGTGCTCTCGCGGATGAAGGTGAGCCCGCTGTGGGATTTCTTGACGTCGACTGTCTTGGACGTGACGAACTGCGCATAAAGCCACGCTGCTTGCGCGCGATCGAGCGGCGTGGATTTCATCAGCGTCCATGCGCCGGCATCCTGGTAGCCGAGCTTCTGGCCCGGCTCCCAATAAGCGCCGTGCGGTGAGGGCGCCATGCGCCATTTCGGCGTGCCGTCGGCGTTCATCACGGACAGACCGGGCTTCACCATGTCGGCGGTGAAGGTCGTGTACCAGAACATCTGCTGCGCCACCTCGCCCTGCGCGGGCACAGGGCCTGATTCGGAGAACGTCATGCCCTGTGCGGCCGGTGGCGCATAGGCCTTGATCCACTCGATGTACTTGCGGATCGAGTACACGGCCGCCGGGCCGTTGGTGTCGCCGCCGCGCGCCACGCAGGAGCCCACGGGGCGGGATTGTTCATCCACGCGGATGCCCCACTCGTCCACTGGCAGGCCGTTCGGCTCGCCCTTGTCGCCGCTGCCAGCCATCGAGAGCCAGGCGTCGGTGAAACGCCAGCCGAGCGAGGGATCTTTCTTGCCGTAGTCCATGTGGCCATAGACTTTCTTGCCGTCGATCACGCGCCCGGTAAAGAAGGCCGCGATATCCTGATACGCAGACCAGTTAACCGGCACGCCAAGCTCATAACCGTACTTCGCCTTGAAGTCCGCCTTGTTCGCCGGGTCGTTGAACCAGTCGTAGCGGAACCAGTACACATTGGCGAACTGCTGGTCGGGCAACTGGTAGAGCTTGCCATCGGGCCCGGTGCTAAAGCGCGTGCCGATGAAATCCGCGAGATCGAGGGTGGGACTGGTAACCGCAGCGCCCTCGCCTGCCATCCAGTCCGTGAGGTTCCGTGCCTGCTGATAACGCCAGTGGGTGCCGATCAGATCGGAGTCATTCACGTAGGCGTCGTAGATGTTCTGGCCCGACTGCATCTGCGTCTGCAGCTTCTCGACCACATCGCCCTCGCCGATCAGGTCATGCGTCACCTTGATGCCGGTGATCGCGCTAAAGGCAGGCGCCAGCACCTTGCTCTCGTATTCGTGGGTGGCGATGGTCTCCGACACCACCTTGATCTCCATGCCCTGATAGGGCGCTGCGGCCCTCGCAAACCAGGCCATCTCCGCTTCCTGCGCGGCGCGCGGGAGCGTAGACAACACGCCGATCTCGGCATCAAGAAACGCCGTGGTGGCAGCAGCGGCGCCAGGGTTGGGTGCCGCAGGCGCGGCAGGGGCTGTCGGCTGCTCGGACGCCTTGTCACCGCAGGCCACCACCAGCAGGGCGACAAGCGCTGCAGCGGCCAACAGAACTACCCGCTCACGCAATCCGGCTGCAAGTCTCATGGTGTTCTCCGATGGCAGGGAAACGCAGGCTGGCGCCTCCGCGCGCTCATACAAACCGAAAAACGCCCGCCGCGCAAACCACGGACAGCAAGAGCGCCCCCCACAGCGGCCATCCGCCCGCAAGCCCTATCCACGCGAGGTGGATGAAGGCCGCAGACAGCAGGGACAGGAACAGCCGATCGCCGCGCTGGGTGGCGATGCCGAGAATCCCCTTGCGCGGCGCGTTGCGCGGATCAAGCCGCCCCCACAGGATCATCAATACCAGCAGCAGCGCGATGGCTGCGAAAAACACCGCGGTCTCCGGGGTCCAGGCCATCCACGCCAGATCCGGCATCACACCCTCCCCAGCGCAAAGCCGGTGGCGATATGGTTGCGCACGAACCAGATCACGATCGCACCGGGAATGATCGTGAGCACGCCCGCAGCGGCCAGCACGCCCCAGTCCATGCCCGATGCCGACACCGTGCGCGTCATGATCGCTGCTATGGGCTTGGCCGCCGTGGTGGTGAGCGTGCGGGCGATCAGCAGCTCAACCCACGAGAACATGAAACAGAAAAACGCCGCCACGCCGATGCCGCTCGCGATCAGTGGCATGAAAATCTTCACGAAAAATGCGCCGAAGGAATGACCGTCGATACTGGCCATCTCGTCGATTTCGCGCGGGACGGCCGACATGAAGCCCTCCAGGATCCACACGGCCAGCGGCACGTTGAAGAGGCAGTGGGCCAATGCTACGGCGAGGTGGGTGTCGAGCAGTCCCACCGCGGAATACAGCTGGAAAAACGGCAGCGCGAACACCGCCGCCGGCGCCATGCGGTTACTGAGCAGCCAGAAGAACAGGTGCTTGTCACCCAAGAAGGTGTAGCGAGAAAACGCATAGGCAGCCGGCAGTGCTGCGCCGACCGAGATCAGCGTGTTCAGCAGCACATAGCCCAGCGAATTGATGTAACCCCTGTACCAGCTCGGATCGCTGAAGATCACGGCATAGTTGCGCAGCGTGGGCGCGGCAGGCCACAGCGTGAGGCCGGAGGTGATCTCGGCGTTGCTCTTGAAGCTCATGTTGACGAGCCAGTAGACCGGCAACAGCAGGAGCACGATATAGAGCGCGGGCACCAGGGCGCTGATGCGCCTCATGGCCGATCACTCTGGGGATTGTGCGCCTGCGGATGCCCGTCATTGCGGGTCATCACCGTATAAAAAACCCACGAGAGCAGCAGGATCACCAGGAAGTAGATGATCGACATCGCAGCCGCCGGACCGAGATCGAACTGGCCCACGGCCATCTGCACGAGATCGATGGACAGAAACGTGGTGGCGTTGCCGGGGCCGCCGCCGGTCACCACGAAAGGCTCGGTGTAGATCATGAAGCTGTCCATGAAACGCAGCAGCACCGCGATGGTAAGCACGCGCGCGAGCTTGGGCAGCTGGATGTAGCGAAACACCGCGAGGCGCGAGGCGCCGTCAATGCTCGCTGCCTGGTAGTAGGCATCCGGGATCGACACCAGCCCCGCGTAGGCGAGCAGCACCACCAGGCTGGTCCAGTGCCAGACATCCATCAGGACCAGCGTGAACCAGGCGTCCACCGGATCCTGCACATAGTTGTAATCGATCCCGAGCGCCGCCAGCGTGTGACCGAGCAGCCCGATATCCACGCGCCCGAATACCTGCCAGATCGTGCCCACCACATTCCAGGGAATCAGCAGCGGCAGCGCCATCAGCACCAGGCAGACTGCCACGCCCGGGCCGCGTCGTGGCATGTTGAGTGCGATGAACACGCCGAGCGGGATCTCGATGGCAAGAATGATCGCGGAGAACAGCAGGTTGCGGCCGAGTGCATCCCAGAAACGCGCCGAGTGCAGCACCTGCTCGTACCAGGTGGTTCCTGCCCAGAAGAACCGGTTGTTGCCGAAGGTGTCCTGCACCGAATAATTCACCACGGTCATCAGCGGAATGAGCGCGGAGAAGCCCACCAGCAACAGCACAGGCAGCACCAGAAACCAGGCCTTCTGGTTGACGGTCTTCATGCCGCGCCGCCCGCGCCCACGCGCCAGCCATCGGCGTAGAGATGCATGCCATCAGGATCAAAACTCACACAGGGCTCCTGCGGCAGGAGATCACCCTCACGAAGCACCGCCGCGAGTAACTGCCCGCCAAGCTGCAGCCGCGCGACACGGAATCGGCCGAGCTCCTCGACGCCAAGCAGCCTGACCGGCATGCCCGACTCAGCAAGCCGCACATGCTCGGGCCGCACGCCCAGCTCAAGCGCGCCTTCGGGCAGCGCAGGCGCCCGCCCCGGCAGCCCGAGCCGGTGCCCCTCCAGCAGCAGCGCATCACCATCGCGCGCGAGCGGCAGGATGTTCATGCCCGGCGAGCCGATGAAATAGCCCACAAAGGTGTGCTGTGGCCGCGCGAAGAGTTCCTCGGGAGTACCCACCTGCAGGATCTGCCCTTCATGCATCACGACCACGGTATCGGCGAAGGTCAGCGCCTCGGTCTGGTCGTGCGTGACGTAGACCATGGTGTGACCGAGGCGCCGGTGCAGGGCCTTCAGCTGCGCGCGCAGCTCCCACTTCATCTGCGGGTCGATCACGGTGAGCGGCTCGTCGAAGAGGATCGCGTTCACGTCCTCGCGCACCAGTGCGCGACCCAGCGAGATCTTCTGTTTTTCATCAGCGCGCAGCCCGCGGGCGCGGCGCTCGGCCTGCCCCGACAGCCCTGTCAATTCGAGGACTTCATTCACCCGCGTGGTGATATGAGCGGCAGGAAGACCACGGTTGCGCAGCGGAAACTCCAGGTTCTGCCGCACCGTGAG
>CAJADV010000215.1 GCA_903938575.1 uncultured Gammaproteobacteria bacterium | reverse complement strand
GCTCATGCCGCCATACCACAGCGGGGGGTGCGGTTTGGTCTGGGGAACGGGGCCTATGCGCACCGTCCGGCCGCGGTACTCGAAGGGTTCGCCGGTCCAGGCCTGCAGCAGCGTCTCGATAATGAAGTCGGTGTCCGCGCCCCGGCTGTCCCAGTTCTTGTCCATCGCGTGGTACTCGATGGGCCTGTAGCCCTGGCCGCTCACCACCAGCACGCGGCCGTTGCTGGCGAGGTCCAGGATGGCGATCTCCTCGGCGAGCCGCAGCGGATCGTAGAGGGGAACGAGCAGGGCGCAGATGCGGATGCGGATGCGCTCGGTACGGCCAGCCATGACCCCGGCCAGCACCAGCGGTGATGAGAGCCAGCCCACCTCCGCGCAGTGATGCTCCTCGAGGTTCACGATCGAGAAGTCGTGGCGATCGGCGAAGACGGCCATCTCGACGGCGCTGCGCAGGCGCTCGCCGTCGCTCTCGCCGGCCGGCGCCTGCCCCGTGAGGTTGATGCGCAGCGTGGTGTGGATGCGGGTCGACATGCGTGTGCTCTCTTGCGGCGGTCTGCAGGCATGGTGCCTGCTTCGCAGCCAGAGGTTAAGAGGCTTATGCTGCAGCCCCCCAGCAGGAGACTTCATATGAGCGCACTTCGTGGCCACCGCATCCTCGTTACCGGTCCCGCCGGGCAGATCGCTTTCCCCTTGGCGAGCGCGCTCGCCCGTGACAACGAGGTCTGGGGCATCGCCCGCTTCGGCGACGCCGCTTCGCGCGAGCGCGTGGAGCGCGCCGGTATCCATGCCCGCACCGTGGATCTCGCGGATCCGCGATGGGACGAGTTGCCCGAGAGCTTCGACTACCTGTTGCATCTGGCGGCTGTGATTCCGCCGGGCTTTGACTTCGATGCCACGATGCGGGTGAACGCAGAGGGAACCGGCAACCTGATGCGTCGCTTCCGCGATGCCAAGGCCTGTCTGGTGATGTCGACCACTGGCGTGTACCTGCCGGCAGAGGATCCGACGCGCCGCATCCTCGAGACCGACCCGCTGGGCGGCAGCATGCAGCCGTATTCACCCACCTACTGCGTCTCGAAGATCGCGCAGGAAGCGGTCGCCAAGTTCGCAGCTGCGGCTTACGGACTGCCGACCACCATCGCCCGCATGAACGCGGCCTATGGCGACAACGGCGGTTTGCCCTCGCTGCTGCTGGACGCGATCCTGGCCGGGTATCCCGTGCCCATGTTCCCGGGTCGCCCCTCGCTGCTCTCACCCATACACGAGGACGACATCCTGGCCCATGTGCCGGGGCTGCTGGCCGCTGCGGCAGTGCCGGCGACCATCACCAACTGGGGTGGCGACGAAACCGTGGATCTGCGGGATATGGTCAGATTCCTGGGTGAGCTCGCGGGCCGCGAGGTCCCGATGCCCGAATCCCCCGAGGGCATCCAGCACTCCCTGATCGACCCTGCACGCCGCATCTCACTCGCGGGACCTTGCGGTGTGCCGTGGAAGGAGGGCGTGCGGCGCATGGTGGCGGCGCGGCATCCGGAACTGCTGCTGAAGTGATCGCGCCGGCCCCGACAACGGGGCCTCGGGGTGGAGGGGTGGACGGCGGCGATCTGCCGCCCGTGCAATCTCAGTGGACGGGGGCTTCCGCGGCCGCCACCTCACGCAGGCTCTTGCGCAGGTTCATGCACATCAGCAGCGAAACCACCAGCAGCGGCAATGAGGCGACCAGCACCGCTGACTTGGCGACCTTGATGCCGCCCTCGACCGACATCAGCGCGATCGGCAGCATGCCGAGCCCGATGGCCCAGAACATGCGGTTCCAGCGCGCGGGGTCCTGGCCGGCGGCAAGTTTTTGCGTGGTGCAGGCCGCCAGCGCATAGACCTTGGAGTTGTAGGTGGCGGCGATGAAGACGATCGCCATCACCCCGAAGATGAACTGCGCCACGCGCCCCAGCGGCAGCGTGCCGATCACCGCGGCGATCGCTTCCGCAGGATCCTGCGTGCGCAGGATCTCGCGTACCGGCAG
>CAJADV010000214.1 GCA_903938575.1 uncultured Gammaproteobacteria bacterium | reverse complement strand
GGGAAATGCTGCGCGAACTCGCGCTGCGCCACCGCCAGCTGACGCCCCTCGGCGTCGAAGGCGAGGCAGCGCGAACTGGTGGTTCCCTGGTCGATTGCGATCAGTATGGACATGCTGTTCGGCTCCGGCCCGCTGTCTTGCGCCTTCACACCGGCACACAGTATCTTGTTGCAACCGTATCCGAAATACACAACATCTGGTGCGCAAGCGGAAGGCAACACAAGCCTCCCGCAGGCCAGACATGCCGGCAGGATGCCCGCAACAGCCGACGGAGGCTCCTTCGATGAGCGACAGGAAAAAGCGCCCGATGGACCCGGAGTCCATCCTGTGCACCCTCGAGCACATCAGCCAGGCCATCGACGCCATGACCGCCGTCGTGGGCGAGTTGCGCGATTATCTGGACGATCATTTCGACGTCGTGCAGTCATCGAGTGTGGCCCTGGAGCCCGAGGAACTCGAACTCGCCGAGATGCAATCGGGCATCCGTACCGTCCACTGAGGGCAATCAGCACCGCTTTCACATTGCCGCTCACCGACTCGGGCTCTATAGTTTGTGACTTGATCGCCCAGCGCCCGATGCCGAGGACCGATGAGCCCCAGAGCCTTCTTTCTGCCCGTGCTACTGGGCACCAGCCTGCTGCTTGCAGCCTGCCAGTCGACCGCCCCGGCTGCGCCGTCGGGCCCGCCAGTGTCGCCCGCCACCGAGGCGCCACCGCAAGCCCCGGAACCCACCGTGCTTCCGGAGCCCGCTCCAGAGCCGCCGCCGACCGTTACAACCGCAGAACCCACGCCCCCGCCGGCCCCGCTCGTCTGCCCGCCGCCAGTGACAAAACCTGCGCCCGCCGAGCGGCCGCGGCCCGCAAGCCCGATACCCGTGCTGGGCGAACTCGAGCGCGTGGTAGTCGATCCCCCGCAGCTGATGCTGGAGGCGCGACTCGATACCGGCGCTGCCGGCTCGACGATCGACGCCCGTAACGCACGCGAGTTCGAGCGTGACGGCAAGACCTGGGTCAAGTTCACGCTGTTGGACCCCGCCACCACCAAGGCGATCGAGGTCTCGCGCCCTGTGGTGCGGTCATTCCCCATCAAGGACAGCAGCGCCCGACGCTATGTGGTAACTCTGCATATCCGGCTGGGCGAGATCGACCAGTACACCGAACTCTCGCTCGCCGATCGCAGCGGCCAGAGACACCCGCTCATCCTGGGTCGCAATTTCCTCCGCGATCAGGCCCTCGTGGATGTCAGCCGGCGCTTCACAGTGCCGGCTTCCAAGCCCTGACGCCTCCCCTTCACCCCCCGAGCAGACCCGCCCGCCATGGAAGAAAAGATCAAGGTGTACGTGGTCGCCGCCCTGCTGGCCGTGATCGGCATCAGCATTGCCCTCTACAAACATTTTGCGCTGGGCTTCCCGCTGCTGCCCGACGCCAGGACCGAAGTCTGGACCGTCGAAGCCAAGGTGGAGTTCCAGGCGAGCGGGGTGCCGGTGCTGGTATCGCTGGCACTCCCCTACGAGCAGGACGGGGTGGCGATACTTACCGAGAACTTCACCACGCCGGGCTTCGGCTTCTCGCAGATCGACCAGCCAGACGGCAGCCGCCGGGCGCAATGGACGCGACGTGAGGCCGACGGCAAGCAGACCCTCTATTACCGCATCCAGGTATACCCGGCCACCCCCGACCAGAAAACCGAGACACATGCACCAACACCGCCGGTGCCACCCGAGTACGACAGCGCGCAAGCGGCCTCGGCCTCGGCCTTGCTCGACGAAATCCACACCGTATCCGCCAACACCGAGACCTTCGTAACACAACTGCTGCGGGCGCTGATCAGCGACCCGTTGTCGCAGAACGCCGCCTTCCTGCTGGGCGATAATCGCAGCCAGCCGCACGTGGCGAACACGGCACTGCATCTGCTGTCTCTCGCGGGCATTCCCAACCGGATCGTGCGCGGCCTCGAACTGGAAGACGGCCGGCGTCGCCAGAACCTGGTCGACCTGGTGGAGGTGTGGGACGAGGGCCACTGGAAGGTCTTCGACCCGCGCACCGCAAGGCCCGGTCTGCCGGCGCAGTTCATGGTCTGGCGCCGGGGTGATGTCTCGCTGCTTGACGTCGAGGGGGGGTTCGACTCCAAGGCGAGCTTCTCGATGCTGAAGAGCTACCGGCCGACACGGGACATCGCCCTGTCGACTGCCAAGGACAACCGCGCGGCGCTGGTCGACTTCTCGATCTATGCGCTACCCATCGAGGAACAGGCGGCCTTCAAAACCATCCTGCTGGTGCCCATAGGCACGCTGGTGGTGGCGATATTCCGCATCCTGATCGGGCTGCGCACATCGGGCACCTTCATGCCCATCCTGATAGCACTCGCCTTCATCCAGACCACGCTGCTCTGGGGCTTGCTGCTGTTCCTGATCGTGGTGGGTGCGGGCCTTTACATCCGCTTCCATCTGGCCCGGCTCAACCTGCTGATGCTCGGGCGAATATCCGCCGTGGTGACGGTGGTGATCGGACTGATGTCGGGGATAAGCATCCTCAGCTTCAAGCTGGGCCTCTACCAGATCCTGACGGTTACTTTCTTCCCGATGATCATCCTGTCGTGGACCATCGAGCGCATGTCGGTGCTCTGGGAAGAAGAAGGTCCGCGCGAGGTCGCGATCCAGGGCGGCGGCAGCCTGCTCGTGGCAACGGCGGCGTTCCTCATGATGAGCAACTCGCTGGTGGCGCACCTCACCTTCAACTTCCCCGAACTGCTGATGGTGCAGCTGGCGGTGATCCTGCTGATCGGCCAGTACACGGGCTACCGCCTGATGGAGCTGCGCCGCTTCCGTCCGATGCTGGAGAACCGCTGAGGTGTTCCTGGCGAATCCTTTCCGGCTGCGGGAGACCGGCCTGCTCGGCATGAACGAGCGCAACACGTTTATCGCCCGCTACAACGAACGCCGCCTCTACCCGCTGGTCGATGACAAGCTGAAAACCAAGATGCTGGCCGAGAAGCACGGGCTGGCAGTCGCCAAGCTCTACGACGTGGTGCGCGAGCAGCACCAGGTCGAGGTGATCGGGAAGACCCTCGAGCAGCTCGACAGCTTCGTGATCAAGCCGAGCCGCGGCAGCGGCGGCAAGGGCATCAAGGTGATCGTGGGCCGTCGGGGCGACAATTGGGTGAAGGCGAGCGGCGACGAGGTCACGCGCCTCGACATCACACGGCACATCTCGAACATCCTGAGCGGTCTGTACAGTCTGGGCGGCAAGCCCGACGTGGCCATGATCGAGGCGCTGGTGGCGATGGACCCGCAGTTCGAGGGTCTGAGCTACGAGGGCATCCCTGACATCCGCATCATCGTGTTCTGCGGCTACCCGGTGATGTCGATGATGCGCCTCGCCACGCACGTCTCCGACGGCAAGGCAAACCTGCACCAGGGTGCGGTAGGCGTGGGCCTCGACCTCGGCGCCGGCAAGGCGCTCTTCGCCGTGCAGTACAACCGGCCCTGCAAGCTGCACCCCGACACCGGCCTGCCGCTGAACACACTTGCGATTCCGCACTGGCACCAGCTGATGTGCCTTGCCGCGAGTTGCTACGAGATCACGGGGCTCGGTTATCTGGGAGCAGACATCGTGATCGACCAGCAGCGCGGGCCGCTCATCATGGAGCTGAACGCGCGGCCCGGGCTCTCGATACAGATCGCCAACAACATCGGGCTCTCACCGCGCATCCGCCGGATCGCTCGCGAATCGAAACAGGTGTCGCGCAGCGTCGAAGAGCGCGTGGCCTACAGCATGCGGGAATTCTGTTCGGAACCCTCCCGCGTTACCGCTGTCTGAATCTGCGCACCCATCCTTTCCGGGAGTACATGCGATGAAGGACCACCTTGCTTTCGCGCTGGCCGCAGCCGTGTCATTGGGGCTCACGCTGCAAACGGCACACGCCGGGGATCCCGCGGTCACGCCCGAGCCGCAGCCCGCCAAAAAAACCAGCACCATGCCCGAAGGCGCCCAGCGCTGCGTGAGCCTGCCGCAGATACGCAGCACCCGGGTCGTGGATGCCCAGACCATCCTCTTCGAGATGGGGGGCAAGAAGACGCTGGCCAATCGCCTGCCACGGAAATGTCCGGGCCTCGCCTTCGAGAAGCGCTTTGCCTACAAAACAAGTCTGAACCAGCTCTGCAACACCGACGTGATCACCGTGATCACCAGCATCGGCGCAGGCGCGAGCTGTGGCCTGGGTTACTTCGAACCGTGGGTGGCGCCGGAACAGATCGGTGGCCAGCCGGGTGACGGCAAGCTGGAAGCCGTGAAGACGCCACCGAACTAAGCCTCACCACAGGCGGAAAGGCCCGGCATCGGGACTGCTCCGGGCATCGGGCCGTTAGGCGCGGCCCCCGGCAAACTGGGCATCGCCCACGAAGGGATTGGTCTGGCGCTCGCGCCCGAAGCTCGAGCGCGGGCCGTGGCCCGGCACGAACACGACGTCATCGCCCAAAGGCCACAGCCGCTCGCGGATCGAATCGAGCAGTTCCTGATGATTGCCCCCGGGCAGATCGGTACGCCCTATGGAGCCGGCAAAGAGAACGTCTCCGACAATCGCAAAGCGCTGCTCACGCGAGAAAAACACCACGTGCCCGGGGGTGTGACCCGGGCAGTGATAGACCTCCAGAGGGCACTCGCCCACAGTGACGCTGTCGCCGTTTTCGAGCCACCGGTCGGGGGTGAATGTCTCGGCCTCGGCGAAGCTGAACATGCGGCTCTGCTCAGGCAGGCGTTCAATCCAGAAGGCATCACCCTGATGCGGCCCCTCGATGGGCACGCCTTCCTCCCGCGCGAGCACGGCCGTGGCGCCGGCATGGTCAATATGCGCGTGGGTGAGCAGGATTTTCTCCAACCGGGCTCCGGCCTTCGCCAGAACACCGCGGATGCGGTCGAGGTCGCCGCCGGGATCGATCACCGCGGCAAGGCCGGTGCGCTCGCAGACCAGTACCGAGGAGTTCTGCTCGAAGGGTGTGACCGGTGTTACGAAAACCTTGAGCGGCATGCGGGGCGTCCGGGGAGCGGGCGGAGGGATCAGCATAGCAGCCGGGACAGCGGGCACGAAGACGGCAATTGACTCCCGGTCTGGCACCTTCCTATATTGCCGCGACATACGCGATCAGCGAGCGATCGCGCTCTGGCCCAATTACAACGTCAAACGCCCGAGGATACTGTCGTGAACACTCGCCGCATCAGACGCGTCATTGCCTTGTCCATCGCCACCGCGCTGCTGCCGGCAGCCGCACGGGCCGAGCTCGAGGAGATCATCGTCACCGCGCAGAAGCGCGAGGAATCGGTGCAGGACGTGCCGATCGCCGTCACGGCTTTCGATGCCAGCGCGCTCGACGCCAAGCAAATCAGCACCTTTGGTGATTTCCGGTTCGCGGTGCCCAACGTGTCCTTTGCCAAGGGCAATTTCACCGGCACCAATTTCTCGATCCGCGGTATCGGCAGCCCGGTGGTGGCGGCCGGCTCGGACTCCGGCGTCGAGGTCAACATCAACGAAGTGCCGGTGCTGTTCCCCCGCCTCTTCGAGACCGAGTTCTTCGATGTTCAGCAGGTCGCCGTGCTGCGCGGTCCGCAGGGCACGCTCTTCGGCCGCAACTCCACGGGCGGGGCGATCAACATGATCACCAACCCCGCCGATCCGGCGGAATTCGGCGGCTATGTCCGAGGCCAGCTCGGCGACTACCAGCACCAGCAGGTCGAGGGTGCAGTGAACATCCCGCTGGGTGACACGCTGGCGGTGCGGCTGGCGGGGCTGTCGCTCGCGCGCGACGGCTACACCAGAAACGTCGCCCCGGGCGGCAGCGACGTCGATGACCGTGACCAGTACTCGCTGCGCGGCTCGATACGCTGGGTACCTACGGAAAACACCACCATCGACCTGATGGGCTCCTACTTCGAGGAAAACAGCAGCCGCACGCGCGCGCAGAAACAGATGTGCCACAACGATCCGAGCGGCGTCTACGGCTGCCTGCCAGACGACCTGCGCTTCGAGAACGTGAACCCTCTGGCGCAGCTGACCGGACTGCTGCCCAACCGCCTCAGCATCCTCGGGCCGACCCCTGGCATCTCCAATATCGTGACCGGAAACCCGGACGATCTCCGCGAAGTCGCGATGGATTTCCAGCCGATGTACGAGGCAGACGAGACGCTCGTCACCCTGCGACTCAGCCACGAAATGGAGCACTACACCTTCACGGCGGTCGCGGGCTATCAGGACACCTCGGTGTACTCGCGCAGCGACTTCACCATGAGCGTCGGCCAGACCGCCGCGCCCTCGCCTTTCCTGAAAGCGCTGACACCCGTGGCCTTCGCACGCTTTTTCTCCACCGGCTGCCTGCCGGTCTCGGCACCATCGGACTCGGGTACGGGCATCGTGGGAGGACACACCGACAGTTGCACGAACAACCTGGACGCCTATGACCAGTCGAACCAGGAAACCGATCAGCGCTCGCTCGAGATGCGCGTGCAGTCGAACTACGACGGCCCCTTCAACTTCATGGCCGGCGCCTTCCACATGGACGCCGATACATTCAACGAGTACTGGGTCATCGCCACGGGACTCGACTATTTCGCCACGGTGTTCCCCGAGATACCCAAGTCATTCGGCGGCCTTGGCCTGCCAGGCCAGGCACTTGTGGCGCCCAGTTACATCAATCGCACCAACGCCTATGAACTCGACAGCAACGCCATTTTCGGCGAGGCCTATTTCCAGATCCGCGACGACCTCAAGCTGACACTCGGGGCGCGCTACTCGATCGACGACAAGAAGATCGACGACGTTCAGTATCTCTTCAACCAGTACAACAAAGACGGCACGCTGAGCTTCGTCACGGTGCCCTTCGGTTATGACGAGACCATCCCCAATGTCGCGCCACGCAAGGACGACGCACAGTGGAAGAAAACCACCGGTCGTGTGGTACTCGACTGGAGCCCGGAGCTCGAGGCCACCGACTCCACGCTGATCTACGCCTCCTACTCGCGCGGCTACAAGGGTGGGGGTTTCAACCCGCCCTTCGATCCCACGCTCTACCCGGACAGCCAGACCACCTTCGAACCCGAGTACATCAACTCGTTTGAAGTGGGCACCAAGAATGTCCTGCTCGATGGCACGCTGCAGGCCAATCTGGCGGCGTTCTTTTACGACTACCAGGGGCTGCAGGTCTCGAAGATCGTGAACCGCACCTCGTTCAACGAGAACACCAACGCCGAGATCTACGGCATCGAATCCGAGTTCGTGTTCGCGCCAAACGCGCAACTGCAATTGAACGCCAACATCTCCTACCTCCACACCGAGATAAAGGATTTCGCCTCGGTGGATACGCGCGACCCCACCAACGGCAGCCCGGACGTCACGCTGATCAAGGACAACCTGAACGCATCCAACTGCGTGGTGAACCACAATGGCGCGCCGGCCCCCACGCTCCCGGCCAACGGCGCGCTGAACGATCAGGTGCAGAGTTGCGCAGGGCTGGCCGCCACGCTGCCTGCGCCCTATACCGTTAACGCAGGTGTGCCGGCAGATCTCTCGGGTAACCGCCTGATCAACTCGCCTGAGTGGACCGTGAGCCTGGGCGCCCAGTACAGCTTCCTGCTGCCGGCGAGTTACACCCTGACCACGCGCCTTGATTACTACTGGCAGGACGCGATGTACGCGCGGATCTTCAACAAGCCGATCGACAAGATCGACTCCTGGGAGGTCTGGAACGCGCAGGCCACACTGAACTCGCCAGACCAGAGCTGGTTCGTCCGCGCCTTCGTGAAGAACATCGCCGATGACGACAACATCGTGGGGATGTACGTGACCGACCCGTCATCGGGGTTGTTCACCAACCTGTTCCTGATCGAGCCGCGGACCTACGGCCTGGCGGCTGGCTACAACTTCTGAGGCGTCTCCCCGCACACCGCCGGTGTCGCGCGCATGGCGCGCTCCTACAGTCCTGCGTGGGCGTGTCGCGCGCGCGGCGCGCTGCTACAGTCCTGCGCGGGCGTGTCGCGCGCATGGCGCGCTCCACAGTCCTGCGTGGGCGTGTTGCGCGCGT
>CAJADV010000213.1 GCA_903938575.1 uncultured Gammaproteobacteria bacterium | reverse complement strand
CTGCCTTACCGGGGATGTGTTCGGCAGCCAGCGTTGCGATTGTGGCGAACAACTGCAGCGCAGCATCGCCACCATCAACGCGCAGGGCGGAGGGATCCTGCTCTACCTCGCGCAGGAAGGGCGTGGTATCGGACTCGCCAACAAGCTGCGCGTGTATCGCCTGCAGGACGAAGGCCTCGACACCGTCGACGCGGACCGCACGATCGGGTTCGGCGATGACGAGCGGGATTACCGTATCGCGCACGATATGCTGGCCGCACTCGGTGTGCCACGTGTCGCCCTGCTCACCAACAATCCCGCGAAGATCGCAGCCCTCTGCGAGGCGGGTACCGAAGTCGCGAACCGCCAGCCGCTCTTCGGGCCGCTCACCGCGCACAACCGTCGCTACCTCTCGGCGATGGCTGACCGCCAGGGGCATTTGCTTCACGCGCTGCTCGATGAACCCGCGAAGCCCGCGCCGGCGATCGCCCCGGATGCGGGGCGCGGATGATCCTTCCGAAGCGGCGCTCAGTCCCGGTGCCCCAGACGCGAGAGCGCGAAGTCGAAGCTCTCTTCGATGACCCGTGCGAGCTTGCTGCCGTAGTGACTGAGCAAGCGCTCGCCGAGCGCGGCACTCGCGAGGCGCGCATCGCCCGTGGAGCCGCCCGGGTGAAGGTCTTCGGCCATCCATGCGAAACCCGCCTCGGCCTCGGGCCCGAGCACCTGTCCTGCCTCGGCCATGTCCTCGCCCAGGCTCCGCGCCTGCGGGAGCCGGTCGAGGCGCACTTTCTCCGGCGCGAGGTGCAGCATCATGGCTGTCTCGAGCGCGCCGCCGTGCAGTCCGTGGCGCAACTCGGCCTCCGGCAGCGCATCGGCGGGTGCCGCGATCATGAAGTAGTTCGCTCGCACCACCAGCATGTTCCGCGATTCACGCAGCGCGAGTGCAGCGAGATCCACGAGGGCGCGGTTGCCGCCGTGTGCGTTCAGCAGCACGAGGCGCCTGAAGCCGGCGCGCGCGACGCTCTCGCCGATCTCGGTCATCACCGCGAGCGCCGTCTGCGCCGAGAAGCTGAGCGTCCCCGGGAAATGCGTGTGCTCCAGGCTCATGCCCACGGCGAGCGGCGGGAGCACGCACACGGGCACGTCCGCACGCACCTGCGCCAGAGCCGCTGCGGTCAGCCCGAGCGCGATATCGAGATCCGTCGAGAGCGGCAGGTGCTCGCCGTGCTGCTCGATCGCGGCGAGCGGCCAGAGCGCCACCGCGCCCGCTGCCGCCAGCGCCGCGAGGCCATAGGGGGTCTGATCCTGCCAGCGCGTATGGAGATCTGTGTGCGGCACGCGGTGCGTCCTCGGAGGTGGTTGTGCTGCGTGCCTTCGACCGGCGCGCGCGCCCATGCTAAACAAGCGGGAGGCGCAGGGCGATGAGCAGGTGGCGCGGCGGGGGTTTTTTCCGGGTCGGGCTCGCGCTCCTCGGCTTGAATGCACTCCTCACCTTCGCAAACCTCTGGCCGGGAATTGGCGTGGTGCCGCAGCCCCGGGTGTCGGTGGAACTCGCCTTGCTGGTGATCGTGCTCGCGCTCTGCGCTCGGCGCGCTCCCGGGCTCTCGCCGCGGATGGCCGGTGTATTGGCCGCGGTCGTCAGCTTTGGCGTGCTGTGGCGGTACGCGGATGTAACGAGCCGCGCGTTGCTGGGTCGCCCCGTGAATCTCTACTGGGATGGACAGCATGTCTGGCAGGTGCTGCGAATGGCTGGCGCGGAGCAGGCGTGGTTCGCGTTGGGCGGAGGCTTTCTGGCGGCGGTGCTGCTTATCGGGCTGCTGTTCCTGTTGTTGCGTACCCTGATCTGCTGGACTGCGCATGGCCTGCATCACTCGCCCGTGCAATCGGCGATCCCGCGGGTAGCGCTCCTGCTCGTGCTCGCGTGGACCGTTGCACCACGACTTGGCTTCCCTGTGCATCAGGTCTTCGCCGAACCCGTCTCGGGCAGCGTGGCAAAGCAGGTTCGCGCCATGGCGCGTTCGATGTCTCCCGAGCGGCTCGATGCGTCGCTGCCGGCAAGCCCTGCGTTCGACAGGGATCTGTCGGTGCTCGCCGGATCCGATGTGGTGGTGCTGTTCCTCGAGGCCTACGGTGCGATCACGCTGGACGACCCGCATATCCGGACCTCACTGGCGCCCGCACGTGAGGTGCTGGCGCGAGCCATTTCCGGCAGCGATCGCAGCGTGGTGTCTGCCCGCGGCATCTCACCGACCTTCGGTGGTGCCTCATGGCTCGCGCACGCAGCGCTGCTCTCCGGGCTCGACACCCGCGAGCCGGATGTCTACGCGGGGCTGTTGCGCAGCCGTCGGCCTTCTCTCGTGTCGCATTTCGCGACGCATGGCTACCGCACCATCGCGTGGGTGCCGGGGATCCAGCGACCGTGGCCTGAAGGCCGGTTCTGGGGCTTCGATCGCTATGCCGAACTCGATACCCTCGGCTACCGCGGGCCAGGCTTCGGCTACTGGCAGGTGCCCGACCAGGCGGCGATGGCGCTGCTCGAGCGCGACGAACTTTCTGTGGCCGCCCGGCACGGCGCACTGGCGCCGCGTTTCGTGATGTTCCCGACGGTGAGCACGCATGCGCCTTTTACGCCTCTCGCACCGCTGGTGTCGGACTGGGCAGCGCTTGCCGCCGGTACGGCCTACATGCCTGCCGAGCGCGAGGCCGCGCTCGCGGTGCCGGAGGATTGGACGCAGCCAACGCCGCAGTACATCGCAGCATTCCGGTACACGCTCGGCTGGCTCGCGGGCTTCATTGCCGAGCGAGCCGATCCGGATCTTGTGCTGATCGTGATCGGCGACCACCAGCCCATCGGTGCGGTGACCGGGCCGGGCGCCCCCTGGGACGTGCCGGTGCATGTGATCAGCCGGAACGTGGAACTCCTCGCGCGGTTACGAGGGGAAGGTTTCGTGAACGGATTGCAGCCGCCCGATCGGCCGCTCGCCCCCATGCAGGCGCTCACGCCGCTGTTGTTGCGGGTGTTCGGGGAGCCGCTGCACACCGGGGTGGATGTGCCGGGCTGAGGAGGACTGCCCGAGCTGCAGCATGCGGGCTCTGCCCGGGGCAGTCGCCAGGCGGCATCCTGCTTGTTGGACTCGATACCAGCCGACGTGTCTACTGTGACCGCGTGACCCGGGCGGATCGCCCGGGCCCCAGAGCTGCGCAGCCTGTCGCATCGGGAGGAAAGCGATGCCCGCGTTACTGTCCGTGACCGATCCCGCCTGTGGCGGCCCCGTAGACCTGCCTGACCGAGGGGGCGCCGTGCGTCGTGGACCGGGGTGCGCCGTCCCGTGATGTATCAGCGGGTCATCCAGGACTATGCGCGTGACGGTGCCGTCCTGATCAAAGGGCTTTTCGCCCCGTTCCTCGGGCAACTGCGCGAGGGCGTCGAGCGGAACATGGTGGAGCCGGGCCCCTATGCCGCCGAGAACCTCAGGCCCGGTGACACCGGCCGCTTCTTCGACGACTACTGCAACTGGGCGCGCATACCCGAGTTCGCCGCGGTCGTGATGGACCCGCGTATCGCCGGGGTTGCTGCTGCCTTGATGCAATCGCGCAGCGTTCAGCTTTTCCATGACCACGTGCTGGTCAAGGAACCCGGAACCTCCGCGGCCACGCCGTGGCATCAGGACAGCCCGTATTACTTCGTGGAAGGCCAGCAGAACCTGAGTTTCTGGGTGCCTCTGGATCCGGTGAGCGATGCCACGCTGCGCTGCGTGGCCGGATCGCATCTGTGGGATCGCCCTGTGCGGCCTACCCGCTGGGTGTCGGAGCAGAGCTTTTATCCTGACGCGGAGCACTATCGCCCGGTACCCGATCCTGATGCGGACGGTATGCACATCCTCGAATGGCCGATGGAGCCGGGCGACGCGATCGCATTCCACTTCTCGACCCTTCACGGCGCGCGCGGCAACGTGGGTGCGTCCCGGCGACGCGCATTTTCGGTCCGTTATCTGGGCGATGATGCCCGCTTCGTAGAGCGTCCCGACCGCACCTCTCCGCCCTTTCCCGGGCACGGGATGGTGAACGGGCAGCGACTTCGGGAGGACTGGTTTCCCACGGTGTCGCTGGCATAGCTGACGGATCATTCAGGGGCCTGTTGCAGGTCCACACACAGGGGGACACATGGGAAAGCTCGACGGAAAGGTGGCGCTGGTCACAGGCGCGGGGCAAGGCGTCGGACGAGGTATTGCCCTCGCCATGGCGGCCGAAGGTGCGTCCGTGGCAGTGCTGGGGAGAACGGCCAGCACACTCGACGAGACCTGCGCCGGGATCGGTGAGACGCTTCCGTTCCGGAGGCGCACACGAAGAGACGGATTCACACATGGGTCACATACCCGCCCAGTCCGCTATCCACCTTCCCGATCCGCCATTGATGGCACTTTGGTTCGTGCCATGCCGGAGGTCTCCCGCTTTACACGGTGCTTTACCGTGCAAAACGGGATTCCTGCTTTTTTGCGTCTCCCGCGTGGCGAGAGACGCAGCCGGCCTTACTTGTCCCGGGCCTTGTCGAACATCACCTTGAGGGCGACGATCAAGGCCGCTGGCGCAACAAACACGTTCAGCATCGTGAAGACCACGCCAACCACCGGGAAGCCGCCCAGCACCTCCCCGAACAGTCTGGCGAACACCATGAATGAGACCATGAATGCTATTGCTGCGATCAGGAATGAAGGGGCCTCGTCTTCGGTCACGTTGAGCACACCGACGATGACGCCGTCGATTGCGAGCAGAAGTATTGCCCAGAGAGGCACCCCGGTACCCGCCATTACCGCGATCACTACTGCGGCCAGAAGGCCCACCAGAAACGCCCATTTGCCGATGTGTTTGACCATTTCGTTCTCCGCGCTTGTTGTGTGTTTCATCAGCGGCTCAGTTATTTGATCCGCAGGTCGCTTATGGCATGGACCGAGGATGGTGGTCAACGGCAAGGCTTGCCGTAACGCTCGGCGGCCGTGCCCGCCCCCGGAAAACACTGTCTGGCTGCGAAGCACCTGCCCGGGTGCCTGCCGCCCCGCTGTCAGTCGATGGTTGCACCACCGTCCATCACGATATGCGCCCCGGTCATGAACGAGGATTCATCCGAGGCCAGAAACACCACGCCAGCGGCGATTTCCTCGGGTCTGCCCAGACGCTTGAGAAGCGCGTCCTTGCCGAAATCCACCAACGCCTGTTCGGGGTCCAGTCCCAGTGATGCGATATGCCGGTCCGTGGCCCGGGTGTGGATCGCACCCGGGCACACCCCGTTGACCCGAATGTTGTGCGGGGCAAGGTCCATGGCAAGGCAGCGTGTGAGCTGCGCCACGGCCGCCTTCGAAGTGTTGTACGGAATGAAGGATGGCTGCGCGATGAACGCCGACACGGAGGCAATGTTCACGATGGCCCCGCCCCCGTTTTTCCGCAGTTCGGGCAGGCACTCCCGCACCATGTTTGCGTAACCGATCACGTTGACACCAAACACCTGCTGCCAGTCCGCTGGCGTGATGTCCTCGACCTTTCCAAACACGAAGGCGGCCGCGTTGTTGACCAGTATGTTGACCGTTCCGAAGCGGGCAACCGTGGCCGCTACGCTGTTACGCACGGAATCCGGATCGGCGGTATCGGTGTGGTGGAAAAATGCCTTTCCTCCGGACGCATTGATGACGTTCGCAACCTCGTTGCCGGCAGATTCGTCAATGTCTGCAATCGTTACCGCAGCCCCTTCGCGGGCGAAGCGCTCTGCAACAGCGCGGCCTATTCCACTGCCCGAGCCGGTGACGATGGCGATCTTG
>CAJADV010000212.1 GCA_903938575.1 uncultured Gammaproteobacteria bacterium | reverse complement strand
GGTAACGCCATGCGCTTGCACGGCGTGGATGCCGAGCTGCTGGACGCCCGCGAGGTGCGGCAGTTCGAGCCGCTGATCGACACCGCCAGTCCGCGCTTCCCGGTACGCGGCGGGCTGCTGCAACGACGCGGCGGCACGGTGCGCCATGACGCAGTGGCCTGGGGCTACGCGCGCGCAGCGGATCTTCTGGGCGTGGACATCATCCAGAACTGCGAGGTCACGGGTTTTCTCGAACAGGGCAGCCGTATCACGGGCGTGCGCACGACACGCGGCGAGATACGCGCAGCGCGCGTGGGGCTCGCCTGCGCGGGGCATTCCTCGCAGGTGGCCGCCCTCGCCGGGCTCAGGCTCCCCATCGAGAGCCACGTGCTGCAGGCCTTTGTCTCCGAAGGGCTGAAGCCGTTGGTGCCCGGCGTGATCACCTTCGGCGCGGGGCACTTCTATGTGAGTCAGTCCGACAAGGGCGGGCTCGTTTTCGGCGGCGACATCGACGGCTACAACACCTACGCGCAACGCGGCAACCTCGCCACCGTCGAGGACGTGTGTGAAGCCGGCATGGCGATGATGCCCGCGCTCGGCAGGCTGCGGCTGCTGCGCAGCTGGGGCGGCATCATGGACATGTCGATGGACGGCTCACCCATCATCGACCGCACCGCGCGCGAGGGGCTGTATCTGAACGCCGGCTGGTGCTACGGCGGATTCAAGGCAACGCCCGCCTCGGGCTGGTGCTTTGCGCAGTTGCTCGCGCAGGACGAGCACCACCCCACGGCCGCAGCCTACCGGCTCGACCGCTTCGCGCGCGGCGCGCTTATCGACGAAAAGGCCCAGGGGCCTTTTCCCAACCGGCACTGAAACCCATGCGCATACCCTGCCCCCACTGCGGCCTGCGTCCCTACGAGGAATTCGCCTATCTCGGCGATGCCGCACCCGAGCGCCCTGGCTTCGACAACGTCGATCACGCCGCACGCGAGGCCGCGTTCGCCGACTACGTGTACCTGCGCGACAACCCTGCCGGACGGATGCGCGAACTGTGGTTCCACACAGGCGGCTGCCAAGCGTGGCTGGAAGTCGAGCGCGACACCCGCAGCCACACGATCTACGCCTGCCGTGACGCCCGCAGCACTGCGGAGAACAGCGCGTGAGTCTGCAACCGAACCGTCTCGCCACCGGGGGTTTAGCCGACCGCAGCAAGCCGCTGAGTTTCCGCTTCGACGGGCGCGAATACTCCGGCTATGCGGGCGATACGCTCGCCTCTGCGCTGCTCGCCTCTGGCGTGAAGCTCTTCGGCAGATCGTTCAAATATCACCGCCCGCGCGGACTCTTCAGCGCAGGCCCTGAGGAACCCAACGCGCTGGTGGAGCTGCGCACCGGCGCCAGGCGCGAACCGAACACGCGGGCTACCGTGGTCGAGCTCTACGAGGGGCTGGAGGCGCACAGCCAGAACCGCTGGCCCTCGCTTGCGGTCGATGTGCAGGCGCTGAACGGACTCTTCGCACCGCTCTTCGGCGCGGGCTTTTACTACAAGACCTTTATGTGGCCGGCGGCCTTCTGGGAAAAACTCTACGAACCCCTGATACGCCGCGCCGCCGGCCTCGGGCGCGCCGCCGTCCTGCCCGATCCCGACCACTACGAGAAGTGCTGGAGTTTCTGCGATGTACTGGTGGTAGGCGCAGGCCCCGCGGGCCTGATGGCCGCGCTCACGGCGGGGCGCGCCGGCGCGCGCGTGATCCTCGCCGACGAGGACTTCGCACCCGGTGGACGCTGCCTCGCCGAGCAACAGCCCATCGACGGCGACAGCGGCGCGAACTGGGTGACGCGCACGCTGGCGGAGTTGAGGTCGCTGCCCGAGGTGCAACTGCTCCCACGCACCACCGTGTTCGGCTGCTTCGACCACGGCGCGTACGGCGCGGTGGAGCGCGTGAGTGATCATCTTGCGACGCCGCCACCCCTGCAGCCGCGCCAGCGCCTGTGGCGCATCGCAGCGCGGCGCGTGGTGCTGGCAAGCGGGGCCATCGAGCGCGCGCCGGTCTTCGCCGATAACGATCGTCCGGGCGTGATGCTCGCCGGCGCGGTGCGCAGTTACATCAACCGCTTCGCGGTATGCCCGACGAAGCGCGCGGTGGTGTTCACCGACAACGACGACGGCTGGCGCACGGCGCAGGACCTTCGCGCAGCGGGTGCCGAGGTAGTGGCGGTGATCGATCCGCGCGAGCGCTCTCCAGCCAGCCCCGGCCTGCGACACCTGCGGGGTGTTGTCAGTCGCGCCTGCGGCGGGCAAACGCTGCAGAGCGTCGAGATTAGCACCGGCGGCACCCGCGAGCGCCTGCACTGCGACCTGCTGGCCGTCTCCGGCGGCTGGATGCCCTCACTGCATCTCGCCTCGCACCGCGGGGAGCGTCCACGCTGGGACGAGTCGCGCGGGATATTCCTGCCTGAGCGCCTGCCCGGCGATATGGCGGTGGCCGGTGCGGCCAACGGTGAATTCACCCTCGCAGAGGCACTGGCCGCAGGCCAGCGCGCCGGCATCGATGCCGCCCTCGCGCTCGGGTTCCGCGTGGCGCTGGGCGCGCTGCCTGCGACAGGGCCCGAATCCGCGGCGCGCGAGGCGCTGTGGCAGGTGCCCGGTGCGCGGGGCAAAGCCTTCGTGGATTTGCAGAACGACGTCACCACCAGCGATATCTATCTGGCGCGACAGGAGGGATTCACGTCGGTGGAGCACCTGAAGCGTTACACCACGCTTGGCATGGCCACCGATCAAGGCAAGACATCGGGTGTGTCGGGCATCGCACTGCTCGCGGCCAGCACCGGGCGCAGCATCGCCGCCACCGGCACCACCACGTTCCGCCCGCCCTACACACCGGTGGCGCTCGGCGCGCTCGCCGGGCCGCACCGTGGCCGTGAGTTCCGGCCCACAAGGCTTACGCCATCGCACGGCTGGGCCGAGCGCCGCGGCGCGGTATTCGTGGAAGCCGGCGAGTGGCTGCGCGCGCAGTACTTCCCGCTGCCGGGCGAAAAAGACTGGCTGGAGAGCGTGACGCGCGAGGCGACTGCGGTGCGCAAGGCCGTGGGGGTGTGCGATGTCTCCACGCTCGGCAAGATCGATGTGCAGGGCCCGGATGCACTTGTGCTGCTCGAGCGCGTCTACGCCAACAAATTGGGTTCGCTAACGGTGGGCCGCGCGCGCTACGCGTTGATGCTGCGCGAGGATGGCATCGTGATGGACGACGGCACCGTGGCGCGGATGGCGCCCGATCGCTACTTCATCACCACCACCACCGCCAACGCGGGCGCCGTGTGGCAGCACATGCAGTACTGCCACCAGGTGCTGTGGCCGGAATTGGACGCGCAACTGTGCTCCGTCACCGAGCAGTGGGCGCAGTTTGCCGTGGCAGGGCCGCGCTCGCGCGAGCTGCTGGAGCGCATCGTC
>CAJADV010000211.1 GCA_903938575.1 uncultured Gammaproteobacteria bacterium | reverse complement strand
CCACGCGCCGCGCTAGCCCCATCAACTCGAGCGTGAGTGAAGAGACCGCCACCGGCTCGTCATCGCCCACACCTCGTCCGAGCGGTGCAAAGCGCGCCACGGCCTCGATCAGCTGCGCCGGCCGGAATGGTTTTACCAGATAGTCTGCCGCACCCTCGCGCATCGCCTGCACGGAGCGGTCGATGGTGCCGAAGGCGGTAATCAGCAACACCGGCACATGGGGCTTCAATTCGCGCACCCGACGCAGGAGTTCATGTCCGTCGATGTGCGGCATGTTGACGTCGGTGACAATGACACCAGGCGTGATGTCCGCCAGAAGCCTGAGCGCCTCGCGCCCATCGGCAGCGCCGATGACCCGTGCACCCGCGAGTTCCAGTGTGTCGGCGATGGCCTCGCGAAGCTCGGCATCATCCTCGACCAGCAGGACATCAAATCCGTCGATGCGTGTATCAGCCATGAGCAAGCTCCTTGACAGGCAGGGTGACGGGTTCGAGATGCCCGTCGTCATCGCAGCGCAGCCACATACAGGCCCGAGTACCGGTTCCCGGCGTGGACGTGATATCGAGTTCGCCACCGTGGGCCCGGGCGACGGAGCGCACCACCGCAACGCCAAGACCGGTGCCGCGGGCGCGCGTGGTGAAAAAATCCTGTCCGATCTGCTTCAACACCGACTCGCTCATGCCAGGACCGCGGTCCTCAACCACGATGCCAAGCCGTTCACCGGCGTGTATCAGGCGCAGCTCGATGCGCGAGCCCTGGCCGCCGGCCTGAAGGGAGTTGTTGACCAGATTGAGCACCGCACCCGTCACGGCATCGCGGTTTACGGTCAACCGAAGCGCGGGATCGCACTCGAGATGCACGCTGCATCCGGCGCGCGCGGCGGCAAGCGGTGCGTCCATGGCCTCCTGGATGTCATCGAACAAGAGTCCGACGGTCACCAGATCCGTTGGCTGCGGCTCGCCGCGCACGAAGACCAGCATGTCCCGCACCTGGCGCTCCATGTGGGCCAGGCGCTCGACAATGCGGGAAGAGAATTTGCGGACCTGTTCGGGCGGGAGATCCGCATCGCGGAGATTGGAGGCATAGAGCATCGCCGCTGCCAGCGGTGTACGCACCTGATGGGCCAGCGCGGCGATCATGCGGCCCATGGCGGTGAGTCGCTGGTGCCGGCTCAGGCGGTCCTGCAGCTCCCGCGTCTCGGTCTGGTCGGTGAGCAGCACCACCTGACCGCTGTCACGCTCGAGTGAGCGTGTATCAACACTCAGTCGACGCCCGTTGGTCAGTGATACCTCGTGGCCGTCATCGCGACGCGGCGCAAAAGCGCGGCATATCACCTCGCCCCAGCGCTCGCCTTCGAGTTGCCCACCAAGCATGTCCTGCGCCGCGGGGTTTACATCAACGATCTGCCCCTTGCGATCCAGCACCACCACGCCGGCGGGCAACAGATCGAGCAGGCTGCGCAGCCGGCCGGACAATTCCTCTTTCTCTTCGAGTTCGCGCAATCGGGCGCGATCGACTTGCTCGAGTTCAGTGGAGAGCTGCTCCACCCGGCGCTCCAGCAAGCGATAGGAATCGGTGAATTGACTGGACACCCGATTGAACAGCGCGAAGGCCGCCTGCAAATCGGTGCTGTCGTGAATCGAGGCTTCGCCTTGGCGGGAATGCAACATGCCGGGCTCTCCGGGAATTTGACGCTCCCCGAGGCTTTAGCAAGCGGCGTGCCGAATTTTCAGCTCATTGAAAAACAAGGGATAGGGGCGCCGCGTGAGCCGCCCCGAGACCGGCTGGTCAAACTTCTGTCGTGTCGGCGCGGCCGAGCATGCCGTACTTGCGCATCTTCTCGACCAGGGTGGTGCGACGCAGCCGAAGCCGCTCCGCCGCGCGGGCGACCACCCCACCGCAATCGTCGAGCGCCTGCTGGATCAGGCCCTGCTCGAGGTCCTGGATGAACTCCTTGAGGTCTAGTCCGTTTACCGGCAACAAACCCAGATCCCCACCAGCGCGGGACGCCGCTGCGAAGGGCTCCACGGCGGATGCCGCTGCTGCAGCAATGGGCTCGGGCAGCCCTGCCGTATCGTCCTCGCCCGGCTCGAGATGGCGGAATTTCGCGGGCAGATCACGCGCCCCCACGATGGCGCCGGGATGCATGATGGCCATACGCTCGACCAGATTAGCCAGTTCGCGCACGTTGCCGGCCCAGTGGTGGCGTCCGAGCGATACCAGGGCGGAGGGTCCGAAGCGCACGCTGCCACGGCCTTCTTTTTCCAGCCTGAGCACCAGTTCGTTCACCAGCACCGGCAGGTCGTCCGGTCGCTCCCGCAGGGGTGGCAGGTCGATGGGGAACACATTGATCCGGTAGTAGAGGTCCTCCCGAAAACCGCCGCTGGCGATCATGTCGTCGAGGTTTTTGTGCGTGGCACAGACGATACGGACATCTGCATCCAGCGTCTGGGAGCCGCCCACGCGCTCGAAACGGCGCTCCTGCAGCACCCGCAGCAGTTTTACCTGCATGGTGAGCGGCATATCGCCGATCTCATCCAGAAACAGCGTGCCGCCGCGGGCCAGTTCAAAACGCCCCGCGCGGGCCGTCACGGCACCGGTGAAGGCGCCCTTCTCGTGACCGAAGAGTTCGCTTTCCAGCAATTCCGCGGGGATGGCGCCGCAATTGATCGGCACGAAGGGACCCGCACGGCGGTGGCTGTAATCGTGGAGGGAGCGCGCGACCACCTCTTTACCGGTACCTGATTCGCCGAGCACCAGCACCGTGGCGTCGGTTTCCGCCACTTGCGCCATCATCCGGCGTACCGCGCGGACGCCCTCGCTACGGCCCACGAGGGCGCGGAACAGCTTGGGTTCAGTGCCGCGCTCGCGGCTCTGGGCGTATTGCTCACGGTAGATACGGGCCCGATGCAGGGCCGACAGAAGGGCCTCGTGACGCAGCGGCCATTCCAGCACGGCGATGATCCCGAGGCTCTGCACAAGCCCCGCACCACATGAACCCACAACGATCAGGGGCAGCGCCGGCATGGCCTCGCGCAGGCCCGCCAGCCGGGCTTCTGGGGACTCGAATTCCGCGGACCAAGCCACGATGGCGAGCCCAAAGGCATCGTCTGCGATAGCGGCGGGGAACTCAGACTCAAAAACGGCTTCTGCGCCCAGATAGCCGAGTATCGCCGCCGACATCGCAGCGCGGTTGCTATCGTGGTCAATCAGCAGGATGCGTTCGCCCGCAGGCATGGCCCGGTATTCCCCTAGAATCTCCGGGCCCAAGTATAGTCAGCGCTTCCCGGACGGCGACAGGAAAACCCCGAATCGATCGCAAAACACTGTCAATATTCCGTCTTGGGGCGAATCACTGCGGACCGTTGGGGCTCACCTGCGGGCGGATCCCGTCCCAGCCGCTCTTGATGCTCGCCAAGAGACTTACCACCTCGTCCAAGGGGGCAGGCTGGCGCTCGCGGTGCACGTCCAGCAGGCGCAGGCTCAT
>CAJADV010000210.1 GCA_903938575.1 uncultured Gammaproteobacteria bacterium | reverse complement strand
TTCCAGTGCGCCGTTGCTGCCGCGGCCAAGGCCTCTACGTCCTGCAGACTGGCGAGATCCGCTTGCAGTACCGCCGCGCTGTTGTCGCGTACGGCGTTCAGCGTTGCCGCGAGTGCATCTGCCGCGGAACGTGAGCTGCGGCAATGCAGCAACATGCTGCAGCCTGCCGTGTGCAGTTCGGTGGCAATGGCCGCACCGATGCGTTGCGACGCACCCGTCACCAGCGCAACGCGTGGCGCACTCATGGGTTTTCCTCCGTCTCGCGCAGTGCGGTGGCCACGGCGGCGCAGCGGCGCTGGTGCAGGTCCGCGCCCACGGCGGTGCCCTGCAACCCGCGGGCAATACTCTCGGCTGCGGTTACGGCGCTCGCGGCTGCCAGCGCGCAGCGCAGCCGCGCGGCCTGCGGGTAGGCGCGCTCCTGCATTCCCGCGCGACCCCGGGCATCGGCCTCGCAGGCCTGCAGCAGGAGCTCGAAGCGTTCGGGCTGGCGGAAGGCGTCGGCTGCCTCGAGCAGTCGCACCATCGCAGGTGCGCGCATCTCCATGGCCACGTGGCAGCGCGTGTGCAGCCGCGCCGTCATGACGGCAAGCTCGCGCCACTTCTGCGGCGCGCGCAGCCGCTCGCAGAGTGTGCGGGCTGCAGTAGCGCCGAGTTCTTCGTGGCCGTGGTGGGCGGGCCAGCCGTCTTGCGGGGTAAGAGCCTTGCCAAGATCGTGCAGCAGCACCGCGAAGCGGACGATATCGGGCAACTGCCGCTCCGCGGCCATGGCGAGCGCGAGCAGCAGATGCACGCCGGTGTCGATCTCGGGGTGGTGCTGCGCGGGTTGCGGCACGCCGAACAGCGCATCGACTTCCGGGAGCAGCGCGGCGAGCGCGCCGCTGTCGCGCATCACCTGGAGGAACACTTCCGGGTTGCCGCTGCCCAGCGCGAGTTGGATTTCCGTGAACACCCGCTCTGCAGCCAGGTACGCGAGCTCGCCGCTTGCGGCGATTCCGCGCATCAGGTCGAGGGTCTCCGGTGCCACACGGAAGCCGCGACCGGCAAATCGCCCCGCGAAACGCGCCACCCGCAGCACGCGCAGCGGATCTTCGCTGAAGGCCGGGGACACGTGACGCAGAACGCCGGCTCGCAGATCCTTGAGGCCCCCGTGAGGATCGATCAGCGTGCCATCGCTGTCGCGCGCTATGGCATTGACGGTCAGGTCGCGACGCAGGAGATCGTCTTCGAGGCTCACTGATTCGCCGGTGTCGAAGGCGAAGCCGCCGTAGCCGTGGCCCTGCTTGCGCTCGCGGCGGGCAAGCGCGTATTGCTCGCCTGTTCGCGGATGCAGGAAGACCGGGAAGTCGTGCCCCACCCGCTTGTAGCCTAGCGCCAGCAGTTCCCGCTCGCTGCCGCCCACCACCACCCAGTCGCGCTCGATCGGCGTGAGCCCGAGTAGCTCGTCGCGCACCGCGCCGCCGACCAGGTAGATGTTCATCAGCAGTCGCAGTGGAAGAGGGCGCCGTCGTCGAGGCGCATGGCGCGCAACCGGGCGCCCCACACGCAGCCGGTGTCGAGCGCATGCACCCGCTCGCTATCGGCCTTGCCCTGCAGCGCAGCCCAGTGGCCAAAGACGAGCGGCGTGCCGGCGGCAGTGCGGTCGCGATGCGAGAACCACGGCGCGAAACCCGCGTTCGCAGACTCCGGGCTACCTTTGTTGTCCAGATCCAGCCGTCCGGCTGCATCGCAGAAGCGCATCCGGGTGAGGCAGTTGGTGATGACGCGGAGTCGCTCCCAGCCTTGCAGGTCGTCGCTCCAGATATCGGGGTAGTTGCCATACATATGCGACAGGAAGCCCTCGCATTGCGGCCCGCGCAGCGCCTGTTCCACCTCCGCGGCGCGCGCCAGAGTTTCTGCTGCGCTCCACAACGGCGGCACGCCCGCATGCACCATAAGGTGCGGCAGTCCCGGCTCCCGGTGCGCCAGTGGCAGGCCGCGGAGCCACGCGAGGAGCTCTTCGCGATCCGGCGCTTCCAGCACGGCGTTCAGGGAATCCTTGCGCGATGCCCGACGCACCCCGGCGGCCACTGCCAGCAGGTGCAGGTCGTGATTGCCCAGCACCGTCACCG
>CAJADV010000209.1 GCA_903938575.1 uncultured Gammaproteobacteria bacterium | reverse complement strand
GTCGGCCTCTTCCTCGTAGTAGCTGGTGGCGGGCAGCACGATGTCGGCGAGTTGCGCGGCCTGCGTCCACACCAGCTCCGAGACGGCGAAGAGATCGAGCTGCGGGAGTGCCTCGCGGATGAAGCGGTTGCGCCGCGGCGCCAGCGTGCCGAAGCCGTAGTTGTGGGCCCAGAGGCTTTTGATGGGATACGGCGCGCCACTCGAGATGATCTCGTGCATGCGGGTGCCGGGATACACGCGCCCGGTGCGACCGCCCGGCATCAGCCACGAGGGCGGCGTGGCGAAGATGAGCCGCAAGAGCGAGCCGCCGCCCCAGCTCACACCTGCGTGGCGCTTGCCGATGTTGCCGCAGATAGCGCCCAGCGTGATCAGCGCGCGGAAGGACTGGTGGCCGTTGTAATAACGCTGCGTGCCCTGCCCGATCCAGAGCGATGCCGGGTCGGTGCGCGCGTATTCCAGCGCGAGCGCGCGGATGGTCTCTGCGGGTACGTCGCAGAGCGCGGCTGCCTTTTCGGGGGTGTAGTCGCGCAGGCTCTCGCGGAGCACGTTGAAGCCCGTGCGCACTGCCACCTCGCCTTCGCCCGGCAGCATCACGCTGCCGCGCCAGTCGAGTGCGGGCACGAGGGTGCTGCCAGCGGCAACGGGCAGGCCGGTGTTCTCATCCAGCACTGCGCACTCGCCACCGATGCGCAGCAAGTGGCCGTCGTCCTCGCGCACGAGATACGCCGAGTTGGAGTGCTGGCGCAGGTATTCCGCAGCGTGGAGTCCCGACTCGATTATCACCTGCATCATGCCGAGAATCATCGCCGCGTCGGTGCCGGGGCGTATGGGGATCCACTGGTCAGCCTTGGTGGAGGTGCGCGAGAAACGCGGATCGATGGAGACCACCCGCGCGCCTTTCTCCATGGCCTCGAACATGAAATGGATGTCGCTGTGGGCGGTATCGGCGATGTTTTTGCCGAACAGGATGATGAGCTTGCTGCCGACAATGTCGGGCCACTCGTTCGATTCCTGATGCACGCCCAGCGTGGGCAGGAAGCCCATGTTGGCGCCGAGGTCGCCCATGAGGCCGAGGTTGCTGAAGGCCGTGCCGCCCAGGCTGTTTGCCACCCGGCTCGAGAGCATCATCGAGAGGATGCCGTAGTTGCCCGTCATGCTGATCCAGGCGTTCGACTCCGGGCCGTAGCGCTTGGCGATGCCGTCTAATTTGCCCGCCACGTAATCGAAGGCGTCGTCCCACGAGAGGCGCTGCCACTGCCCGCCGCCGCGCTCGCCCTTGCGCAGCATCGGGTAACGGATGCGGCCCTCGTGATCCACGCGCTGCATGGCCATCGAGATGCCTTTCAGGCAGATGCGGCGGTAGCGCGGATCGGGGAAGTCCGCCGGCTCGACCTTGAGCATCTTGCCGTCCTTCACGTGCACGTTGATGCCGCAACTGCCGGTGCAGTTCGGCGAGCACACGGAGCGCACGATGCGGTCGGGCGTGATAGCGCCCGGAGCGATACGGATGGTCATGGGCGGTACCTGCATGGCGACGGGTGAACGATAAGCCAATACGGCCGATTTGTGGTGGCAAGAGCGCGCCATGCGCGCGACGATCGGGGGCATGGCCCCCTCCTACAGGAGCCGGATGTAGGAGCGCGCCATGCGCGCGACGATCGGGGGCACGGCCCCCTCCTACAGGATCCGGATGTAGGAGCGCGCCACATCGGATAGGCTCCGCGGACACACACAGTCCGAGCGCACGATGATCGACCCGCAACACGATGGCTCGGCAAAACACCCTTCGGCTCCCGGCGCCGCGCCCGAACACCACGAGGTGATCGTGCTCGGCGCAGGCTTCGCAGGCATCGGCGCGGCAATCATGCTGCGCAAGGCCGGCATCGACTTCGTGGTGCTCGAAAAAGCGCTCTCGGTGGGCGGCGTCTGGCGCGAGAACACCTACCCCGACTGCGCCTGTGACGTGCCCTCGGCGTTCTATTGCTACTCCTTCGCGCCGAATCCGGCGTGGTCGCATCTCTTCGCGAAGCAACCCGAGATCCGCCGCTATGCCGAAGACACCGTTGCGCAGGCGGGCATACGGGACTCCATCCGTTTCGGCCATGAACTGAGGGCCGCCCGCTGGAATACGGGCAGTGCGCTCTGGGAGCTCGACACCAGCACCGGGCCCTACACCGCGCGATTCATCATCGTAGCTACGGGGCCGATGCACGAACCGGTGATTCCCGCGCTGCCAGGGCTCGAATCGTTCACCGGCGAGCGATTTCACTCTGCGGCGTGGGACGATGCGGTGGATCTGCGAGGCAAGCGGGTGGCGGTGATCGGCACCGGTGCCTCGGCCATACAGTTCGTGCCGGCCATACAGCCGCTTGCCGCCTCCCTCACCGTGTTCCAGCGCAGCGCACCGTGGGTCTTGCCGAAACTGGACGCTCGCATCACACCGCGCTGGCAGCAGCGCTTTGCGCGCTTTCCGGTCTTGCAGTCTGCGTTGAGGGGCTTGCTGTCGGTGCAGTTCGAGCTGCTGAACGGCAGCCTGAAACGCCCGCGCGCACGCCGGCGCCTGCAGGGCTCGGCGCTGCGCAACATCCATCGCTCTGTGCGCGATCCACTGCTGCGCGCGCGCCTCACTCCGGACTTCGACATCGGCTGCAAGCGCATCCTGCAGTCGAACAGCTGGTACCCCGCATTGGCTCAAGCCAATGTCACGTTGACCTGCGATGTGAAGGAAATCCGCGGCAACACGCTGATCGCCGGCGACGGCTCCGCGCACGAAGCCGATGTGATCATCTTCGGAACGGGCTTCCAGGTATCGGAGCCGCCGATCGCCAAAAGGATCACGGGTTTGAGCGGCCGCCCGCTGGCAGAACTCTGGGGCGGCAGTCCGCAGGCCTACCTGGGCACGACGGTGCCGGATTGCCCGAACTGCTTCTTCACGCTGGGCCCGAACCTCTACGCGTTCTCGTCTGCCTTCGTGATGATCGAGTCGCAGGTGGCTTACATCCTCGGCGCATTGCGTCACGCCCGCGAGCACGACCTGCGGAGCATGCGTCCGCACCAGCAGGTGGTAGCCGATTACAACCAAGACCTGCAGGCTGCGCTCGACACAAGCGTCTTCAACACCGGCGGCTGCAGCAGTTATTTCATCGACCGAAATGGCAGGAACAGCACGAACTGGCCTTGGTCCATTCGCGAGTTGCGCCGGCGGCTGCGGCGTTTCGACGCCGCAGCCTACGAGGCAGAGGCTCAGCCGTAGGGTCGAACCCACAACTCCTTGGGACCGCGCATCACACCCCCGGTGATCTCCACGCTGCGCCCAGGCGCCAGAGTCATGCGCGGAAAGCGCTCGAAGACGAGTTTGATGGCGGTCTCGAGCTCGCGCCGCGCAAGGTGCGAACCAAGACAGAAGTGCACGCCGTGCCCGAAAACGAGGTTGCGGTGTGTGCGAGTGGGATCGAAACGGCGAGGCTCGTCGAACACCGCCGGATCGCTGTTCGCGGCGGAGATACCGAAAAGCGTCCAGTCCCCCGCCTTGATGTCCACACCACCCAACGTGATATCCGCGCTGCAAATGCGCGGCAGCAACGCCACCGGCGGCTCCCAGCGCAGGCCCTCTTGCACGATGCTCTCACGGGCTTTCTCGCTTTCGCCCACGCGGGCACGCAACGCAGGATCCGAGAGGATCGCGTAGAGCAGGCTCCCGCCGTTCTTGTAGGCGGTGTCCGAGCCCGCCGGGTAGATCATCCGGGCGAAGGAATAGATTTCCTCGTCGCTCAGTCGCTGACCCTCGAACTCCGCGGTGGCAAGGGTCGAGATCACGTCACTGCCCGGATTCACGCGGCGTTCATCGAGGAAGGGTTTCAGGTAATCCGCGAAATCGTGCCGTGCCTTGACCGCGCCCTCCGGATCCCAGGGGTAGTCGATCAGCTTCAGCGCCCACTCGAGCAGCCTCTGTTCGTCGGTGAGCGGAATGCCGAGCAGTCGCGTGATAACGCGAAACGGAAAGGGGCGGGTGAACGCCGGAATGATGTCGAGCTCTTCCTGCCCTTCGATGGCGTCCAGCAGCTCGTTGGCGGTCGGCTCGACCAAGGCCTCGATGGCGGTGCGCACTTCGCGCGGGAAAAACGGGCGCGACACCAGAGCGCGATTGATGCGGTGCTCCTCGCCGGCCATGGTCTGCAGCGTGAGGCCTGCGGAAGGTTCGGCGTGGATCAGGTAGGTCGCGGCGCTCTGGAAATGCACCTCGTCGGAAAATGCCCGGCTCAGAAGATCAAAGCTGCTGATCAGCCAGCTGCGGTTACCGTGGTAGCGCACCGGCACCACGGGGCCGTGCGTGCGCAGTTCGGCGAGCAGCTCGTGGAGGTTGGGTACCGGGTCGTGGGCAAAGTCGATTTCGGGCATCAGCATGTCAGAGTCCCATTGCTTCGCGCATGAACGCGCGTTTGATTGGCGCCAGTCGGTCGACTGCGCCCAAACCCAGGTTGCGCACCAGCCGCACGGCCGGATGCGTATCACCGAAAAGACGCTGGAAACCCTGCATGGCAGCCAGCATGGTCGCGTTCTCACCGCGGCGCCGGCGCGCATAGCGGGCGAGCGCATCGGCGGAGGCCACGGATTGTCCGCGACCACGTGCGCGCGCGATCTCCTGCGCCAGCACGCACACGTCTGCGAGCCCGAGGTTGATGCCCTGTCCGGCCAGCGGATGAATCACGTGAGCCGCATCGCCGACCAGCGCCATGCCCGGCGCGGTGTAGCTCGGGGCGTGCAGCTGACGCAACGGGAACGACAGGCGCGGCGTTACCTCCAGCACCTCGCCACAGCAGGCCTCGGAGGCCCGGGTCAGCTGCGCCATGAACGCGGCATCATCGAGCGACAGCAGCCGCTCGGCCACCGGGATATCCGCGCTCCAGACGATGGACGAAGCATGTCCGCCCTCCAGTGCCGCCAGAGGCAACAGCGCAAGCGGGCCGCTCTGCAGAAAGCGCTGCCAGGCGGTGCTCTGGTGCGAGCCCGACGTGCGGATGGTGGCGACGATCGCGCGCTGGCCGCTGTCGCGCGCCGGGGCTTCGATGCCGCAGAGCCTGCGCACCGCGGATTGCGCGCCATCGGCGCCTACCAACAAATTCGCGCGGACCGTGAGCCCGGAGTCAAGCGACAACTCCACCTGTTGCCCGGGTTCGGCGGGGAGACGCAGCGACGCGAGCCTCTCGCCGCTGCGCAATTGCACGCGCGGCTGCACGGCGAGCGCGCCCAACAGGCAGGCCATGATCCAGCGGTTCTCGACGATGAAACCAAGCACCGGCGCGCCGATATCCGCGGCATCAAAACTGATGCGTCCGGTGCCGTCTTCCTCCCACACGCGCATGGCGTTGTAGCCGCCGCGCACCCGATCGGGCAGTGCACTCCAGGCACCGGCGTTTTCCAGCACGCCGCGCGAGACGACATTCAGGGCGCTCACGCGCGGGTCGACACCGGCAATATCCGTAGGCAGGACGGGCATGCTGCCCCTGAGCTCGGTGCCCTCGAGCAGCAGGACGTCGAGATCCTGCGCCGCCAGCAAGGCTGCCAGTGCCGCGCCGGCGATACCTGCGCCAACGATCGCAACGTCCGCGCGCAACGCCGCGGCGCTCACAGGCCGAGCCCCGTGGCCTTGCGCACCAGGAGGCTGCGCGCGGCCGGCAGCAACTCGAGGCTCACCAGACCCATACCACGAGCGGCTGCAACAGGGAGCATGCCGCTGCCGAAAATCCGCGGCAGCCAGTCACTGAAACCGATAGTGCGGGAATGATCCGCCTGTCGCGAATCGGCATAGGCCTGCAGCGTGCGCAGATCGCCGGGCCGCTCGCCGGACGTGTGGGCGGTACGCAGCACCCCGACCAGCGCCGCCACATCCCGCAAGGAGAGATTGAAGCCCTGCCCGGCCACCGGATGGAGTGTGTGCGCCGCGTTGCCCAGCACGACGATACCCGCACGCACCTGCTCGGCGGCCTGCACCAGCGCCAGGGAATAGCTCGCGCGGTTGCCCGCCGCCAGCAAGCGCCCCAGCCGGTAACCGAAAGTCGGTTGCAAACGTCGCAGGAAGGCGCGCTCATCAAGCGCAAGGATCTCCGCAGCGTCGGCGGTTTCCTTGACCCACACCAGCGCGCTGCGTGAGCGTCCGTCCTCGGCGCGCGTGAGCGGCAGCATCGCGAGCGGTCCGCTGTCGCAGAAGCGCTCGAAGGCACGCCCTGCGTGTGGCGCCGCGTGGGCGATATTGGCAATCACCGCGGTCTGCCCGTAATTGCGTTCCTCGCTGTCGATACCGAGGCGCGCTGCAAGGGCCGAGCGTGCGCCGTCGGCGATCACCGCGAGTCCAGCGTGCAACGACCGCGTTTCGTCGCCGACGCGCAGCCGAAGCTGCGCACCCCCGTCAACGGCCGTCACGGCCTCGACGCTCGCGGGGGCAATCAGCCTGAGGTTGGGGCGCTCACGCAGGGCGCCGTGGAGCACCGCACCCAGCCAATGGTTCTCGACGATATAACCAAGCGCCTCGAGGCCCTCGTCGGCGGCATCCATGCGGGTGGAACCAAAGCGGCCCTGGTCCGAGACGTGGATGTGGCGGATGGGTTCGGCGTGGCGGGTCACCGCACTCCACAGGCCGATCCCCTCCAGAAAAGCCACGCTGGAGAGCGACAGCGCGGTGGAGCGCGCATCGAAGCTGGGACGATAAACGGGCGCGGCGGCGGCGCTGGCATTCAGGGGAAAGCTCTCAACCACCGCCACGCGGCAGAACTGCGCCAGCGCGCAGGCGAGGCTGGCGCCCACCATGCCGCCACCGGCGATCACCACGTCGAAATCCGGCGCTGTACTCACGCGCGCTGCCTCATGATTTTCTCGATATCCTCGGGCGCCTTGGGCGCATCCTCGCTCAACACCTGATGGCCCTTGCGCGTGACCACCACGTCGTCCTCGATACGGATACCGATACCGCGCCACTTACGCGCCACGTCCTGGTTCTGGGGCGACACGTAGATGCCAGGCTCTACGGTCAGCACCATGCCGGGTTCGAGCACGCGCCACTCGTCACCCAGTTTGTAATCGCCGACATCGTGCACGTCCATGCCCAGCCAGTGGCCGGCGCGGTGCATGTAGAAGGCCCGGTAGGCCTCCGTCTCGATAAGCTCGTGCACCTCGCCGTCTAGCAGCCCCAGATCGCGCAGGCCCGTGGTGATCACCCTTACGGTGGCATCGTGCGGCTGGTTCCAGTGGTGCCCGGGCTTGACGGTGCGGATGGCTGCGAGCTGGGCCTCGAGCACGACCTCGTAGAGGGCGCGCTGCTCGCGCGAGAAACGCCCGTTCACCGGAAAGCTGCGCGTGATGTCGGCCGCGTAGTGCTCGTATTCGCAGCCGGCGTCGACCAGCACCAGGTCGCCGTCGCGGAGCAGGGCCTTGTTCTCGACATAGTGCAGCACGCAGGCGTTGGCGCCGCCACCAACGATGCTCGTGTACGCGGGCGAGCGGGCGCCGTGGCGCAGGAACTCGTGCAGCAGCTCGGCTTCGAGCGCGTACTCGTACATGCCCGGACGGCAGCTGTGCATGATGCGCTCGTGCGCGGCGGCCGATATTGCAGCAGCCTGCTGCATCACCCGCAGTTCCTCCGGGCTCTTTATCAGCCGCAACTCGTGCAGCAGATGGTCGAGATCGAGGAATTCGCCGGGCGGATGCGCGCCCGAACGCACCTTGGCGCGGATCTTGTTGATCCAGCCCATCACGCGGGTGTCGAACTCGGGCTGGCGGCCAAGCGCGTAGTAGACACGGCGCCGACCCTCGATCAGGCCCGGCAGGATGTCGTCGATGTCACCGATGGGAAAGGCATCGTCGGCCCCGAACGCGGCGCAGGCACCCTCGGGGCCCGCGCGGGCGCCATCCCAGAGTTCGCGCTCGGGATGACGCTCGCGGCAAAAAAGCAGGAATTCACCGTGCTTTCGGCCCGGGATGAGCGCCAGTACGGCCTCGGGCTCGGCGAAGCCGCTGAGGTAATGGAAATCGCTGTCCTGCCGGAAAGGCCAGGCCGAGTCGCGGTTGCGGTACTGCAGCGAGGCGGCGGGAATGATGGCGATGCTGTCGGGCTCCATCAGCTCCATCAGCGCGCGCCTGCGGCGGGCGAACTCGCCGCTGCCGATCCGCGGCCCCGGCGACTTGGGCGATTTTGACGGCGTAGCCCGGGCGCGCAAGTTCAATGCAACGACTCGGGCGGGGTCGCCGCGCGCTCGGCAAAGATGCTGATCACACCGATGCGTACGAACTCCGCGATCTGGTAGAAATCACGCTCGTCGTCTTCGTCTTCTTCGTTCAGGGATTCGGGATCGAGACCGCCGGCAATCGCGCTGAGATCGGCCAGGATTTCCTCCGTCTCGGCAGACATCTCGTCGGCATCCTCGATGTCCATGGCGGCCGAGAAGCCCTCCACGAAGGCATCGCACCACTCAGCCAGCACCTCGGCGCGCTCGGCCAGCAGCCGGTGGTCCTCGGGAAGCAGCGGGGCGAAGGCAAATTCGGGGTCGCGCAGTGATGTGGCCACCCGCTCGGCGGCGCCGAGCAGTTCGTAGCCATCCTCGGGAGCGAGGGGTTCCTCCAGACCCAGCAAGGTCGGGAGGCCGGGAGGCACCCGACCCGTGTCAGAGGTGGTCGCGCACAGCGCCCCAGCCAGCACGCCTTGCAGCCGGGATGCCGAGGCCGTGCTACCGAGACGGGCGGCGATGGTCTCGAGTTCTTCGTAGTCGTTATCCATGAAATCCTGGCCCGCGGGTGGAAAAGGGCCTCGGCCACGCGGTGCACCGCGTCGATGCCGATTGACCCGAAAAATCGGCGCTTCTATAGTACGCCTGCCCCGCGGTGCGATGAAGGCATCCATGGACGCTCAACAACTGAAGACCCTCGAACACCGCGCCGACGAGCTGATCCGCTTGTGCGTCCGCATGGATCAGGAAATCCGCTCCCTCAAGGCCACCGAGCGGATGCTCCGCGAGGAACGCTCGATGCTGATGCGCAAGAACGACGATGCCCGCTCCAAGGTCGAGGCGATGATCATGCGCCTGCGCTCACTGGAGCAGGAATCGTGAGCAACGAGCTCGAAACCGTCCGTGTGCACATCCTCGACAAGGACTATCAGGTGGCTTGCCCGCCCGGTCAGCGCGAGAGCCTGCTCGAGTCCGCCAACTACCTCGACCAGCAGATGCGCGCCATACGCCAGAGCGGCAAGGTGATAGGCGTCGAGCGTATCGCGGTGATGGCCGCTCTCAACATTTCGCATGAGCTCCTGCAGCAGGGGCACACCACCGAAAAAAACACCCACGATCTGGGCGAGCGGCTGCGCAAGCTCTCGACTCGCCTCGATGACACGATCTCGTCCTTCCGCCAGATGGAGATGTAACGCGCCCGCGTTATACTCCCGCCGTCCCTGGACTATTCGCCAGCTGGTTAGTCCTCGAGCCGATAAGCACTTGCATGGGGGTCTCCTGTTTACGCCAGTGTGCATGTCCGCCAGTCGGAAAGCCTGAGGCGTTTCGGAGACCGCCGCCTTGAACCTTGGGGTTCAAGGGCGACATCGGCAGCGGTAGCGCCGGGGACCCTGTTGTACCAATCCGGCGCCCTTGCATGAACCCACGGCAGCAGCTTCGCAGCCAATGTCGCGCGGCGCGCCGGGCGCTGCCGCTGCTCGAGCGCCGGGCGGCCTCCGAGGCCATCTGCCGTCGACTGCGCGCCTCCCCCTTCTACTGGCGCGCGCGACACATCGCATTTTTCTGGCCCATGGGCCCCGAGGTCGACCTGCGCGCGCTGCTCTGCTCCGCGCTGCGTCACGGCAAGCACTGCTATCTGCCGGTGATGCGTCAGGACGGGGGGCTGTATTTCGTGCGCTACCGCGAGGGCGATCCGATCGTACCGAACGCACAGCGCATCCCGGAGCCGCACTACCGGCCGCAGGACCGCTTCCCCGCCACGCAACTGGATCTCGTGTGTGTGCCGCTAGCGGGTTTTGATCGCTTGGGCACCCGTCTCGGCATGGGTGGCGGCTATTACGACCGCACGTTCGCCTTTCGCCTTGCGCCAGACATGCGCAAGCCACGCCTGGTGGGCGTGGCTTTTGCCTGCCAGGAGCTGCCATCGATTCCCCGCGAATCCTGGGATGTGCCGCTGGAAGCGCTGATTACCGAGCGCGAGATCATCACCTTCTGACCTCCCCGCAGGAGGAACTGCCTGCCATTCTGACCTCCCCGTAGGAGGAGGAACTGCCTGCCATTCTTAGCTCCCCGTAGGAGTGGGCCATGCCCACGACATTCTGGCGATGTGCCACCCGCACTTGAGCCCGAGG
>CAJADV010000208.1 GCA_903938575.1 uncultured Gammaproteobacteria bacterium | reverse complement strand
TTGACACCGCTTCCCGCGGCGGGGTGCACAACTCTCGCTGCTGGCGCAACGAAGCGCGCGAAGTATAACAACGCTTCCCACAGTGCGCGACCTCATCAAGGGCACTGTTCAGTTGCGGCAGGTACTCGCGCTGCGTGGCTCCGGATCAGTCGCTGCGCGGGTCGATGATACGGATGATCCCGGTGGCGGCGGCGGGCTCGCCGAGCCCGCGATTGCGCGGGTCGGTGGCATCGCCCGCGGCACGGTCCTGCGCGTCCGAAAAACCGCAGTCAACGCATTCGCAGATCCGCTGGCCATCGCGCTCGGCGAGAGCAAGCGTGTCGAGCGCCTCGCAACGCGGGCACCGGGCGCCGGCAATAAATCGTCGTAGTACGGTCATGCAGCAGGCTCCGGGGCATGCAGATCCAACTCCCAGTAGACGACACCCTCCAGAGGGTTGTCGTTATAGGGAGCGCAGGGACGGAATCCGAGATCGCGATAGAGCGTGTTCGCCTCGCGAAGCCGGTCCAGGGTGTCGAGTCGCATCCGGGCATAGCCCGCGCTGCGGGCCGCGGCAATGATGGCGCGCGCGAGGGAGCGCCCCAGCCCGGCACCACGCCAGGCAGCCGGCACGTAGAGTCGCTTCATTTCGCAGATGCCGGCCGCGAGCGGGCGCAGTGCCACGCAGCCCAGCAGCTCATGGCCTGCCTCCGCCAGCAGGAGTTCCCCGGCGGGAGGCGCATAGGATCCCGGGAGCGCGGCGAGCTCCTCCTCGAAACCCTGAAAGCAGAGGTCGACGCCGAGCCAAGCCTGGTACTCGCGAAAAAGGCGCGCCGCAGCCTGCATGTCGGTCAGCCCGCGCGCAGGCCGGATGCTGTAAGCGTGGCGTAGCCCTGCGATTACCGCCGCGGTGTCTGGCCGGATACCGCGCCACAGATAAAAAGATTCGGCGGCCTGCTCGACCAACATGCCAAGGCCATCGGCCAACCGCACCGCACCCCGGGCGGAAGCAGCCCGCAGGAAAGGGGTGGGCTCGTTGCCGTAGATCATGTCGTAACAGACGGTGGCGGCAGTAATCAGGCCATCGGGCAAGACCGGGGGTTCGCCGGAGAGGCCGGCGCTGCTTGCGTTGATGACGAGGTCGAAGCTCGCACCCTCCAGAACCTCGGGGCCGCCACCTTCAACGGGGCCCGCGCTCCCGAAGAGGCGAGCCAGCTCGATGGCTCGGGCTGCGGTGCGATTCATCACCACCAGCTTCGCGGGTCGCGCCGCGAGCAAGGGTCCAAGCACCCCCCGCGCTGCGCCACCGGCACCAATGAGCAGCACCCGAGCATCCTTTATTGTCCAGCCGAGGTTGTCACACAGATCGCGCACCAACCCGGCACCGTCCGTGTTGTCACCCAGCACATCGCCATCCGGCTGCAGTGCCAGGGTATTCACCGCGCCAGCCGCAGCGGCCCGCAGCGTCAGACGGGTGGCCAAGGCGTGCGCCTCGAGCTTGAACGGGACCGTGACGTTCAACCCCTTGCCGCCGCTTTTGAAGAAGTCGGCGACCGCGGCGTCAAAGCCTTTCAGGGGCACCAGCATGCGCCGGTATTCGAGGTCCTGACCCGTCTGCCGCGCGAAGGCAGCATGGATGAAGGGAGAGCGCGAATGCGCCACCGGGTTGCCCGTCACGGCATAACGGTCTGTCATGGCCGGCTCAGAGCCAATCGCGGGGGCGCAGGAAGTCGGTGTAGAGGCTGGCCTCGTGCGTGTCTGGCTCGGGCTTCCAGTCGTACTCCCAGCGCACCAGCGGCGGGAGTGACATCAATATCGACTCGGTCCGCCCCCCGGACTGCAGCCCGAACAGGGTCCCGCGGTCGAACACCAGATTGAACTCGACGTAGCGCCCTCGCCGGTAGAGCTGGAAATTGCGCTCGCGCTCTGCCCAGGGCTGGCTCTTGCGCCGTTCCACGATCGGCAGGTACGCCGCCGTGAAGGAATCACCGACCGCGCGCTGGAAAGCAAAACAGGTGTCGAAGTCCCAGCGGCTGAGATCATCAAAGAACAGGCCGCCCACGCCGCGGGTCTCGCCCCGGTGCTTCAGATAAAAGTATTCGTCACACCACTTCTTGTAAGCCGGATAGACGTCGGCACCGAAGGGTTCGCAGGCATCCCGCGCGGTTCGGTGCCAGTGAATGCAGTCTTCCTCGTAGGGGTAGTAGGGCGTGAGGTCATAGCCACCGCCGAACCACCAGACCGGCTCGGCGCCCTCGCGCCGGGCATGGAAGCAGCGCACATTCATATGCACGGTCGGCACGTAGGGGTTCGAGGGGTGCACCACCAGAGACACGCCGAGAGCCGAGAACTCCCTCCCGGCCAGTTCCGGCCGGTGCGCCGTGGCCGAGGGAGGAAGTGAAGACCCACTGACCCGCGAGTAGTTGACGCCTGCCTTCTCAAAGACCGCGCCGCCAGCCATGACGCGGGTGATACCACCGCCGCCTTCAGGGCGCTGCCAGCGGTCTTCGGCAAAGCCCGAGCGGCCGTCGGCCTTGGCGAGCGCGTCGCAGATACGATCCTGCAGCTGCAATAAATAGGATTCGACCACGTCGATATCCGGGGTATTGGTGTTGCTCATCGGTCGGGCACCTCATCCGATAGCGGGCGCGGGCTGGCTGGGGGGTTGGCCGGACGCAGGACCCGGCCGCTCAAGGCATCACGTATTTCGCTGGGTCCGACCTGGGTTCCCAGCGGACCCGGAAAAACACCATCAAGGCGCTCGCGAAAGTAGCGGCGGACCGCAAGCTCGGTCAGGGCGGCGGGGCGGCCGCTTGGATTCGCGGAGGTTGATACGATCGGGCCACCGAAGGCCGCACACAGAGCAGCCACTCCAGTGTGAGCACTGACTCTCACGGCAAGGCTTGGCTTTCCTCCTGTGAGCCACTCGGGCAGACCGGGTGTGGCAGGCACCACCCAGGTAACCGGTCCTGGCCAGGTGTCCAACACGGTTCGCAGGCGTGCGGGACTCAGCGCCCGGAGCAGGCTGCTCAGCTGCTCGACCGCGCCGGCGATAAGGATCAGACCTTTGCTTTCCGATCGCCCTTTGAGGGCCAGCAGTCGGCGCACGGCCTGCTCGTTCCAGGGATCGCAGCCCAGACCCCAGACGCCCTCGGTAGGATAGGCAAGGACCCCACCGCCACGCAGGGTGCGCAACGCGCGGGCGATATGGGGGCTAGTGGGAGTCTTCACGCCCGGGCCAGCTTCTCCTGCAGGGCTGCGTCTTTGGCCGCGACCGCAGCGGCGGAGGCAGCGCGGTCATCGACAAGGCGCCTGGCCAGTTCGGGGTCCGAGAGCGCGAGCATCTGGGCGGCAAGGTAGGCGGCGTTCTTGGCGCCGGCTTTGCCGATGGCAACGGTGGCAACCGGAACGCCGCCGGGCATCTGGACGGTGGAAAGCAGCGCGTCCAAGCCCTCCAGGGAATTGGCGATCGGCACACCGATCACCGGCCGAAGGGTGTTGGCCGCCACCGCTCCCGCCAGGTGAGCCGCCATCCCGGCGGCCGCAATGAACACGGCACAGCCACGGCTCTCGGCATCCTTTACATAGTCGTGGGTCGCGACCGGGGTGCGGTGCGCCGAGGTGACCTTGGCCTCCACCCGGATGCCCAGCTCGCGCAGCGTGCTGATAGCCGTCTCCATGACGGGCAGGTCGGAATCGGAACCCATCAATACAGCAACAAAGACTTGCGTCATCGCACGCACTCACGCTGGAAAGGGGCGGAAAACTAGCGGAAGCCCTTAGTGAGCGCAAGCGTGCCGGATCAGCGCAAGCGGGCGACACCGCCGGCGCTCGTTTCGATAAGGCCCGCGAGCTCCAGTCGGACCAGCGCCGCACTGACCCTTGCCGCACCGAGACCGGTCCTCTCCACCAACCGGTCGACGGAATAGGGCTCCATGGAAGTCGCCTCGAAGATGCGGCGTTCATCATCATCCAGAGCCGCAGCGTCAAACGGGGTGGGCGTTCCTGTGCAGGTGGCTGGCAGCGCGGAGGGCTTGAAGCGGTCACCGAGAGCCCGTATCACATCCTCGGCGGTTTCTATGAGCGCCGCGCCGTTGCGCAGCAGCTCATGGCAACCGCGACTGGTGGCCGAGCGAACGGGGCCCGGCACGGCCATGACCTCGCGGCCCTGTTCAGCGGCGTGCTGGGCGCTCAGCAGAGAGCCGCTCGGCAAGGCGGCCTCGACCACCACTACGCCCAGGCCAAGCCCGCTGATGATGCGATTGCGCTGCGGGAAGTGCGCGGCGTCGGGCGCCGCACCGGGCGGGTACTCGGTAAGCAGCACGCCGCCGGTATCGAGGATCCGGCGCGCGAGCTGGCGGTTGGCTGCGGGATAGATACGGTCAGGACCCGTACCCATGACCGCCACGGTGCGACCGCGCGCGGCCAGCACGCCGGCGTGGGCGGCGGTATCGATGCCGCGGGCGAGACCCGAGCTGACCGCCAGCCCATAGCCCACCAGATCTGCAGCCAGCTCGGCGGCAAACTCCCGCCCCGCGGGTGTGGGGCTGCGACTGCCGACCAGGGCGACCTGCGGCAGGCCGATCAGATCGGCCGAGCCGCGAAGAAAAAGGAACGGGGGCGGGCGGGGTATCTCCCGGAGTAACGGCGGATACTCCGGATCGCTGCGGGCGATCACCTGCACCTCGTTCTCCAACAGCCAATCCCGTTGTCGGGCAGCATCGGCGCTGATGCATCCGCCTAATGCGACATAGGCCTGAAGCGTGGCTGGACGCAGGCGCAGGGCCTGCACGCGATCGAACGGCAGGCGCAGGGCTTTACGGGGAGTGCCGGCCGCATCAACAAGGCGGGTGATGGTTGCGGCGCCCGCCTGCGGCAGTGCCAACAGACTGAGCGCTGCAGTGAGCTCATCGGGATCCATGCGACTCGCGCCTCCTTGCGCATCACGGCCGACATCCTGTCAGCCCGGAAATGAGCCGGCCCCAGAGGCCGGCGGGGAATCAGGGATTGCCGACCTTGTCGAGCACTGCCAGGGGCTGGGTGGATTCGAGCACAATCGCAAAGCTCAGTTTCTCGAAGGTGCGGAACACCATCAGCAGGCCTGCGCGGGAATCCGGCATCTGCAAGGACTTGCCCGTCACGGGATCGCGCGCGAGTTCGCCGCGCTTGCTGATGGCGAGGACGTTGCCGTCGCCCAGCCCTTCGCGGGAACCACGGTTGATGACCACCACGTCGAGGGCGCCGATCTGGTTGACGCCATTTTCGACCGCCAGGATGACGCCCGACACCTCGGAATCCGGTGCGCTCGGGAAGAAAGTTGCGGTGATCTTCTGCTCGACCACCGGAAGCAGTCTGTCGCCGCTGCGGATCTCCTCACGGCTACGGTTCACGGAGAACGTCGAGATGTCGCCTTCCGTATCCACGATGCGCGCAGCGCCTATCTCCCGGGCCAGGTGACCGAGGACTTCCTTGGTTTCCGGGTCGGCGATGACGCCACCGTCGCGGAATACACCGAAGTTGCTATCGCCTTCAGGCAGGGCACCGCGCGCGTGCATCTGGTCTCCCGCACCGGAAATCACGTGGCGGGACGCGCCTGCAACCACATACGCTGCGGCATCCAGCTCACCGTCCTCAACGACCCGGCTGCGGGACAGGAAGGCGTTGATACTCTCGAGCGGGATGGTGGGGATGGCGTCGGTCATGGCGGTGGAGCGCACTTCCGGGCTCAGTTTGACCGTGCCGCCGGCGCCGCGATTGAGCATGAGACGCGGCTCACCGCCAACAAAGACCAGCGTGATGCGATCACCGGGGTAAATGAGATCAGGGTTGGCGATCTGCGGGTTGGCCTGCCAGATCTGCGGCCACAACCAGGGCTTTTCGAGGAAACGGCCCGAGATGTCCCACAAGGTGTCGCCCTGCGCCACCACGTACTCGTCAGGATGACCCTCGCGGAGCGCGATGTTCTCTGCCATCACGCCCATTGCCAATAACGCGCCAGCCAACACGCCAAGCAAGGTTTTTCTCATCACGATGTCCTTTCGCAGGGGCTGGCCCACCGACGGGGAGACGGGTTTGGCAGAGTGTAGCCAAAGCCGGGGAAATTGCGTATAGCAGGCATCTTCTGGATCCGTTTGGGCGGTTTATACTGCGTCCATCCCGCTCATTGAGTATCGGCAGCTGTTTGCCGAACTGCACCGAATCAGGTCGACCGCATGGCCCTTTTGAAAATTCTCGAGTTCCCCGACCCGCGGCTGCGGACCATTGCCAAGCCCGTCACGGACTTTGACGCCCAGCTTTCGCGGCTGATCGACGACATGATCGAAACCCTGTACGAGGCCGACGGCGTTGGCCTGGCGGCCACGCAAGTCGATGTCCACAAGCGTCTGGTCGTGATCGACACCTCGGAAGATCGCAACGATCCGCTGGTGTTTGCAAATCCCGAGATCACGGTGCTCGATGGTGGCATGCACGAGGGGCGGGAGGGCTGTCTGTCGGTGCCGGGCTTCTACGAGCCGGTCATCCGCCCCGAACACATCCTCGTGCGGGCCCAGGACCGGCGTGGCAAGGCCTTCGAGTTACGCCCGGAGGGCCTGCTCGCCGTGTGCATCCAGCACGAACTCGACCACCTGAACGGTAAACTCTTTGTCGATTACATCTCGGTGCTGAAGCGCCAGCGCATCCGCAGCAAGCTGGAAAAACAGCACCGGCAGCCCGCCTGACCCAGTGCCCCAGCCCCTAACGACTGCATCATCGCCCCGCATCGTATTCGCGGGCACACCGGAATTTGCCGCCGCGAGTCTGGCCGCCCTGCTGGCCGAGGGCCTGCAGATCGTGGCGGTGTATACCCAACCCGATCGACCCGCTGGTCGCGGCCGCAATCTGAAGCCCTCGCCGGTGAAGGAACTGGCGCTGGCACATGACCTGCCCGTGCTGCAGCCGCTCTCGCTTCGTGAACCGGCGGCCCAGGCCGAGCTCGCCGCACTGCAGCCCACACTGATGATCGTTGCGGCCTATGGGCTGATCCTGCCCGCGGCGGTGCTGGCGATGCCGCGGCTGGGCTGCGTGAATGTGCACGCGTCCCTGTTGCCGCGCTGGCGCGGTGCCGCACCGATCGAGCGTGCCATCGAGGCCGGCGACACCACAACGGGCATCACCATCATGCAGATGGACGCAGGCCTCGATACCGGCGCCATCCTGCTGCGCCGCGAGTGCGCGATCCTGGGCACCGATACCGGCGGCAGCCTCCGCGATCGCCTGCAGGATCTCGGCGCGAAGGCCTTGCTGGCAGCATTGCCCGGCATTCTGAACGCGACGCTAACCGGCACCGCGCAGGACGACACGCTGGCGATCTATGCCGCAAAGCTGCGGCGTGAGGAGTCCCTGCTCGACTGGGAAAAACCTGCCTCCGCGCTCGCGCGACAGGTGCGCGCTTTCAATCCCGGAAATGTCTGCCAGACCACGGCCGCCGGCGAAATGCTCCGCGTATGGATGGCCCTGCCCGTGATCCACGCCAGCAGTGGCGCGGCCGGTGAGGTTTTGCAGGCGGATGCCGCCGGCATCCTGGTGGCTTGCGGCGAGGGCGCGCTACTTCTGACGGAGCTGCAATTGAGTGGCGGCAAAGCGATGACGGCTGCACAACTCTTGAACGGACGCGCGCGACTGTTCACACCGGGAAGCCGTCTCGGATGAGCGGGGTGAGGCTACTCGCTGCCCGGGCGCTGGCACCGGTGCTGCTCGGTGAGTCCACGCTAGACGAAGGCCTGCGCCGCGCCTCCGCCAAAGCGGCTGTGCGCGAGCGGGCGCTGCTGCGCGAGCTGTGCTTTGGTGTCTGCCGCCGCTACCAGGAACTCGAGGGACTGCTGAGCCCGCTGCTCCAGAAACCCCTGAAGTCTCGAGATGCAGACGTGCAGGCGCTGCTTCTGCTCGGCATTTACCAGATGCGCCACATGCGGGTCCCGGATCACGCCGCCGTCGGTGAAACCGTTGCCGCCTGCGCCGGACTGCGCAAGGCATGGGCGCGCGGGCTGGTCAACGCGGTGCTGCGCGGCTACCAGACGCGCGCGGCGGAACTGGAGCATCGCCTGTTGCGCTGGCAACAGCTGTCGCATCCGCAGTGGCTGCTCGCGGCCATCGAGACAGCATGGCCCGCGCACGCCGAATCAGTACTCGCCGCTAACAACCAGCCGGGTCCGCTCAGCCTGCGGGTGAACGCTATGCGCGGAAACCGCCAGCGCTGGCTCGAACTGGCAAGCGACGCCGGACTTGCCTGTCACCCGAGTGCGCTCACGCCAGAGGGCGTGGTACTGGAGCGCGCGGTGGACGTGGCGGAGCTGCCGGGCTTCCAGAGCGGCGAGGTGAGCGTGCAAGACGAGGCGGCACAACTTGCAGCGACGCTACTGGCGCCACAGCCCGGGGAGCGCATCCTGGACGCCTGCGCGGCACCGGGGGGCAAAGCCTGCCACCTGCTCGAGCGCTGCGCTGGAATCCATCTTGTGGCTCTGGATGCACAGCCACAGCGGCTGCAGCGGGTGCAGGAGAATCTCACGCGGCTGGCGCTGGAAGCCACGCTGCTCGAGGGGGACGCGACCGCCCCTGACAGCTGGTGGGATGGCCAAGCCTTCGATGCCATGCTGGTCGACGCGCCTTGTTCCGGAACCGGCGTGATCAGACGCCATCCAGACATCAAGCTGCTGCGCACACCCGGGCAGGTCCACGCCTCGGCCGTGCTGCAACGCCAGATTCTCAGCGCGCTGTGGCCGCTGCTCAAGCCCGGCGGAAGGCTGCTCTATGCGACCTGCTCCGTACTCCCCGAGGAGAACGAAGGGACCATAAGCGCATTCCTGTCTGCCACGCCGGATGCCCGCGAATGCGCAATCGAGGCCCCTTGGGGCATGCCTCGCGTGCACGGGCGACAGCTTCTGCCGCAGCCTGGCGGGAACGACGGATTCTTCTACGCGCTGCTGCAAAAACCCCCGTATTGAGAGCCCCGCGGCGGCACCGGCCACAGCGCGCCTTCGCCTATACTAGGCGGCCTCAAAATCCGGCATCGACGCCCTCCGATGAGCACACCCGCGCCCCCTTCTGCCCCCGAAACCTTTCAGGAACTCATCCTGCGGCTGCAGCAGTTCTGGGCCCGCGAGGGCTGCGTGATCCTGCAACCTCTCGACATGGAAGTCGGTGCCGGCACGATGCACCCGGCGACCTTCCTCCGCGCGATCGGGCCGGAAACCTGGAACGCCGCGTATGTGCAGCCGTCGCGCCGCCCCAAGGACGGCCGCTATGGCGAAAACCCGAATCGCCTTCAGCACTACTACCAGTTCCAGGTAGTGATGAAACCCTCGCCCGATGATTTCCAGGATCTCTTCATAGAGTCCTTGCGCCAGCTTGGCATCGACCCCGCGGTGCACGACATCCGCTTCGTCGAGGACAACTGGGAGTCACCCACCCTGGGCGCGTGGGGGCTCGGCTGGGAAGTGTGGCTGAACGGCATGGAAGTCACCCAGTTCACGTATTTCCAGCAGGCGGGGGGCCTCGAGTGCTACCCGGTGACGGGCGAGATCACCTACGGCATCGAGCGCATCGCCATGTATCTGCAAGGGGTCGACAGCCTGTACGACCTGGTCTGGGCAAACGGGCCGCAAGGTCCGGTCAGCTACCGTGATGTATTCCACCAGAACGAAGTGGAGATGTCGCGCTACAACTTCGAGGAAGCCGACGTGGCGTGGCTCTTCAGCTGCTTCGAGAAGCACGAGAGCGAATGCCAGCGCCTGATCGAGCGAGAGCTGCCACTGCCCGCCTACGAGCAAGTGCTCAAAGCCTCCCACACCTTCAACTTGCTGGACGCGCGCCAGGCCATCTCCGTCACCGAGCGCCAGCGATACATCTTGCGCGTGCGCACGCTCGCCCGGGCCGTGGCGCAAAGTTATTACGGTAAACGCAAATCGCTCGGCTTTCCGATGGCCAGCGAGGCCTTGCGCAACGAGCTGCTGGCTGCGGCAGAGGAGCGCGCATGAGCGCACAGCACCTGCTTTTTGAATTGGGCACCGAGGAGCTACCGCCGGGAAGCCTGCGCGCACTGGGCGAGGCACTGCGCAGCGAGCTCTGCGCAAGACTCACCGAACAGCGCATCACCCATGGTGACGCCCGCTGGTTCGCGGCACCACGGCGCCTGGCCGTACTGATCGACAACGTTGCCGTGTTGCAGGAAGACGCCCTGATCGAGAAGCTCGGACCGCAGCTCGCCGCAGCCTTCGATGCCAGCGGCAAGCCCACGGGCGCGGCACTTGGTTTTGCGCGCGGATGCGGCGTGGAGGTCTCGGCGCTTGGCCGTGCGCAGGGCGACAAGGGAGAGCGGCTCGCGTTCCGGCAGACCGTGCCGGGAAGGCCATCCGACGCCCTTCTTCCGGGGATCGTCGAGGCCGCACTCGGCGCACTGCCCATCGCCAAGCGCATGCGCTGGGGCGGGCGCCGGGCGGAATTCGTACGCCCCGTGCACTGGGTGGTGCTGCTGCATGGAAGCACTGTCGTGAGCGGTACGGTGATGGGCCTCGAGGCGGGGCGCGTGACGCGTGGTCATCGCGTTCACGGCGAGGCGCGTATCAGCCTCGAGAACGCGAGTAACTACGTTGATGCGCTTCGTCAGCGCGGCTTCGTGATCGCCGATCACGAAGAGCGTCGTGCGATCGTCGCGGCACAGGTAGAGCAAGCAGCGAAGTCCGCAGGTGGCATAGCCGAACTGGACGAGGCCCTTGTTGAGGAGGTCACCAGCCTCGTGGAGTGGCCCTGCGCGCTGGCCGGGCGATTCGAGGAGCGCTTCCTTGATGTACCCGCCGAGGCGCTGGTGTCTTCCATGAAGGGCCATCAGAAATTCTTTCCGGTGCGCGATGCCAGCGGTGCATTGCTGCCGTGTTTCGTCACCGTCGCAAACATCGAGAGCACGGATCCCTCGCAGGTGATCGCCGGCAATCAACGGGTGATCAGGCCGCGACTTGCGGATGCCGCATTTTTTTTCGCGCAGGACAAACTCAGCACGCTCGCGTCACGGCGCGAGCGTCTGCGCAGCGTGGTGTTCCAGACGGAGCTCGGCTCGGTGTGGGACAAGACCGAGCGCGTGGCCGGACTGGCCGCCTTCGTTGCCGATGTGTTGGGCGCGAATGTGGCGGACTGCCGGCGGGCCGGTGAGCTGTCGAAGTCAGATCTCGTATCCGAGATGGTGCTGGAGTTCGACGAACTGCAGGGCACGATGGGACGCTATTACGCGCTTAACGACGGTGAGTCTCCGGCGGTGGCACAAGCCCTGCTCGAGCAGTATCTGCCACGGCAGTCCGGTGGCGCGCTGCCGCAGAGCGCCGCGGGAGCCGCGCTCGCGATCGCCGACCGCGTGGATACGCTGGTGGGAATTTTCGGTATCGGGCAGCCCCCCACCGGCTCCAAGGACCCCTTCGCGCTGCGCCGCTCGGCACTTGGTGTGCTGCGAATAATCGTCGAGGGCGGGTTGCCGTTGGATCTGGTGCCGCTACTTGAGCGTGCGGCTGCTGCACACGGCGCGCTGCCGCAGGCGGCTACCGTTGTAGGCAGTGTGCGCGACTACATGCTCGAGAGATTCCGTGCGTGGTACACAGAGGCGGGTGTTCGCATCGAGTGCGTGACGGCGGTTCAGGCGCGCGGTGTGACGGCACCGCTCGACTTCGATCGTCGGGTCCGCGCCGTATCAGCGTTTTCAGCGCTGCCGGAAGCGGCGGCGCTTGCGGCAGCCAACAAGCGGGTTGCCAATATTCTGCAGAAGCGCGATGACAGCGCCCCCGTGGATATCGATCCGGCGCTCTTTGAGGATGCAGCGGAGGGAGATCTCTTCACCGCGCTGGAGTCTGCGCTGGCGGTATCAGCGCCATTGCTTGCCGAGGGCGACTACACCGGCACGCTCCTCGCCCTGGCCAGCCTGCGTACGCCCGTTGACGCCTTTTTCGAGCGGGTTCTCGTGATGAGCGAGGATCCTGCGCTGCGCGCCAACCGGATCGCGCTGCTGTCGCGACTGCGCCACGCTTTTCTCGCTGTCGCGGATATCTCGGCGCTGGCCGTCAGCTGATGAAATTTTCTATCCTCGATCGCGGTGGCGTGATGAACGAGGATTCTCCGAGCTTCATCCGCAGTGCGGATGAGTGGAGGCCCCTGCCGGGTAGCATCAACGCCATCGCCAGACTCTGCAATCTGGGTTTCGGGATCGTTGTCGCCACCAAGCAGTCGGGGCTGGCTGGGGTTGCAGAGGCACTGGCCCATGAAGGCTGAGCGGGGGCCACTGCAGCAGCTGGCGGCAGCGCTGCGCTCAGTGATTTTCTACACGGGCTACGGCTTGAGCGTGTGCTTGCATTGCATGTTCATGTTTGCGATTGCACCCTTCGCTGATTACCCGCGGCGCTACCGGATGATGGTGGCCTGGAACCGTTTTGCGATTCGCTGGGCGCGGGTGGCTTGCGGCATTCATTATCGGATACAGGGACTCGAGAACCTGAGTGGCAGGCCTTGCGTGGTGGTGTCAAATCATCAAAGCAGTTGGGAGACGATTTTCCTGATAACGCTTTTTCCGCAGGTTTGCATCCTGCTGAAAAAGGAACTGCTCTCGATTCCTTTTTTCGGATGGGCGTTGCGGCTGCTGCGGCCTATCGCCATCGCCCGCGACAACCCACGCGCAGCGCTCAAACAACTGGTGGAGCAGGGTGCGGCTCGCCTGGGCCAGGGAAACAGCGTGCTGGTTTTCCCGGAAGGCACGCGAGTGGAAAGTGGCCAGGCAATCCGTTTCACGCGGGGAGCCGCGCAACTCGCGATTCGCGGCGGCGTCGAGATCCTCTGCGTGGCGCACGACGCCGGCAAGTGCTGGCCCGGACGCAGGCTGATCAAATTCCCCGGCACCATCAACGTGGCGATTTCCGCACCTCTATCAAGCACCGGGGCCGACGCAGCAGCGCTCACACGCGAGGCGCAGTCGTGGATCGAGGCCCGATTAGTGGAATTTTCTTCCGCCGATCAGGCCTGAGACTCAGATATCCAGGTTTGCAACTGCGAGCGCGTTTTGCTCGATGAACGCCCGCCTTGGCTCGACGTCGTCGCCCATCAGGGTTGTGAACATCTGGTCTGCGGTGATGGCGTCTTCGACCGTGACCCGCAGCAGGCAGCGCTGAGCAGAGTCCATGGTGGTTTCCCACAGCTGCTCGGGGTTCATCTCGCCAAGGCCCTTGTAACGCTGGATGCCGTAGCCTTTGCGCGCCTCGGCCATCAGGAAGTCCAGAGCGGCGCCAAAATCGGTCGCTGAGTGCTCACGCTCACCGCGCCTCACGTAGCCGTCTTCCTCGACGAGCCCAGAGAGCGTGGCCCCAAGGCCGGAGATCTCACGGTACTCACCGGATCCAAGGAAGTCTCGCGACAGCACATAGGTGGTGCTGACACCGTGGCTCATCACATCGACCGCCGGCAGAGGCTGATGGCGCTCCTCGTCCTCGTGCACAAAGAAGGTGTAGCGGTCATCGCCAGAACGGCTCTCGCCCATAAAGCGCTCAGCCAAGGCAGCCAGCCACTGTTCGATCTGCGCCCGGTCGGGACTGGACGCAATATCCAGCCGGGGCAGATGGACGAGTTCCTCCAGCACGCGCCGCGGATAAATGCGCGACATGCGGTCGATGATGCGCAGGACACGCCGGTAATGGATGACCAGCGACTCGAGCGCCTCCCCTGAAATGCCCGGGGCCTCGCGATTGACGTGCAACGCAGCGCCATCCAGAGCAGCCTGTGTCAGGTAGTGTGCGAGGGCGTCGTCGTCCTTCAGATACTGCTGCTGCTTGCCTTTGGCGATTTTGTAGAGCGGCGGCTGGGCGATATAGACGTAGCCGCGATCGATCAGTTCGCGCATCTGCCGGAAGAAAAAGGTCAGCAGCAGCGTGCGGATGTGAGAGCCGTCGATATCGGCGTCGGTCATGATGATGATGCGGTGGTAACGCAGCTTGTCGGGGTTGAACTCGTCGTTACCGATGCCGCAGCCCAAGGCCGTCACCAACGTGCCGATCTCCTGTGAGGAGATCATCCGGTCGAAGCGGGCCTTCTCCACGTTCAGGATCTTGCCTTTCAAAGGCAGGATTGCCTGCGAGCGACGGTCGCGTCCCTGCTTGGCCGAGCCGCCTGCGGAATCACCCTCGACAAGGAAGAGCTCGGACAGGGCCGGGTCTTTCTCCTGGCAGTCCGCCAGCTTTCCTGGTAACCCTGCTATTTGCAGGGGATTCTTGCGCGTCATTTCACGCGCCTTGCGGGCCGCCTCCCGGGCGCGCGCTGCATCGATCATTTTTTGTACGACTGCTTTGGCTTCTGCAGGAAATTCAAGGAGATAGGCGCCAAATTTTTCAGTCATCGCGGACTCAACCGCCGCTTTAACCTCGGAAGAAACCAGTTTGTCCTTGGTCTGCGAGGAGAACTTGGGGTCAGGAACCTTGACCGAAACCACGGCGGTCAGTCCCTCGCGGGCATCATCGCCGGTGGTGGCAATCTTGGCCTTGGCAGCCATACCCTCTTTCTCGATATAGCTATTCAGGTTCCGCGTCAGTGCCGCGCGAAAGCCTGCCAAGTGTGTACCCCCGTCGCGCTGAGGGATGTTGTTGGTGTAGCAAAAGACATTTTCCTGATAGGTGTCGTTCCACTGCATCGCCACCTCAACCCCGATACCAGACTGCTCACTGCGGAAGTGGAGCACTTGGTTTACGGCTTTCTTGTTTTGGTTGAGGTATTCAACGAAGGCTTTTACACCGCCGTCGTAGCGATAAACCGCCCGTTCGCCAGAGCGCTCATCGTGCAGGTGGATTTCAAGTCCCGAGTTCAGGAAAGCCAGCTCCCGGAGCCGCTTGGCCAGGATATCGAAGTGAAACTCGATGTTGTGGAAGGTGTCCGCCGAGGGGTGGAAGCGCACTTCGGTACCGCGCTGGGTCGTGTCACCCACCACGGCAAGTCGCGCTTCGGCGACGCCGTGCCTATACACCTGCTCATGAACCTTGCCGCCACGGCGGATAGTGAGGATCAGCTTTGAAGACAGCGCGTTTACAACGGAGGCACCTACTCCGTGTAGACCTCCCGAGACCTTATATCCACCACCTTCTTCCCCGAATTTGCCGCCCGCATGGAGGGTAGTCATGATCACTTCTGCAGCCGAGATTCCCTCCTCGTGCATGCCAGTGGGAATGCCACGGCCATTGTCCGTGACCGTGACCGACTCGTCGGGATGCAAGGTAACGGTGACAAGGTTGCAATGACCGGCCAGGGCTTCGTCGATGGAGTTGTCGACCAACTCAAAGACCATGTGGTGAAGGCCAGTGCCATCGTCTGTGTCACCGATGTACATACCAGGACGCTTGCGCACTGCATCGAGTCCTTTGAGGACCTTGATGCTTTCTGCACCGTAATTTCCGCCTACCGGTTCTTCGCCTGGCTCCATCTTCCTGCTTCCTTTATAAGGTGCTCATACCACGGTGCCGCCCGACAGGCCTTGTTCCACGTGGAACAGCCTTAGCTCATCCGGCGGGACCAAGGGCCAACAGTCCTCAAGATCGGACCGCTCCACGCAACTCACCATCACCTGACAGTTCAGGCTACTCAACAACGAACACAGTGCCTGTCGGTGCTTGCGGTCAAGCTCTGCCGGCAAATCGTCTACCAGAAACACGCAAGCCCGGCCGCGAGCGACTGTAAAAATCCTCGCCTGAGCCACTTTCATGGCACAGACCACCAATTTCTGCTGCCCCCTGGAAAGGACTTCATCCGCGCTCTGCCCATGAAGACGAAGCCGGATATCGGCGCGGTGGGGGCCACTTACCGTGAAGCCTCTCTCACGATCCCGATCGTGCTGATCGCGCAGAACCTCCAACAGGCCGCGCTCCTTGTCCCAACCACGCTGATAGGAAAGCTCGATTCCCTCAATATTGGCCAAATCAGCGAGCGTGGCCGTGAACTGAGGATAAAAAGCCTCGAAATACTGCCTGCGGAACCCATCAAGCCTTTCAGCACTGGCTGAAAGCCGCGTATCCCACGCCTCCAGCTGATCCGGCGCGATTCTAGCATGGCGAATCAACGCGTTGCGCTGACGCAGAACCCGCTGCACGTCAAGCCACACTCCGTGAAACTCTTGTTCCACGTGGAACACGCCCCAATCAAGAAACTGCCTGCGGCTTTTGGGCCCCCCCTCAAGCAAGTCAAAGGAATCAGAGTTTATGAGCTGAACCGGAAGGCAACGCGCCAGCTCAGCCGTATTCTGAACCGTTCTTCCCTGAATCCGCCCCTCGAACTCACCGTCTCGCCGCCTGGCAACCCCGATAGACAGCGGGGACGCGTGCTGCGCGTCGCTCACCAAGGCATGAACGACGCAACCACTCGCCTCATGGTTGATAACGGGCTCAAGCCTGCTGCTTCTGAAGGAGCGCCCCGAGCCCAGCAGGTATACCGCCTCCAGAATGCTCGTCTTCCCACTACCGTTGGCCCCTGCGAATACATTCACCCTCGCAAGATCGAGCTCTGCGTCGTGAATATTCCGAAGCTCCTGGATCCTGAGGCGCCGAAGCGACATGCCTGAAACTGTTTACAGGCGCATCGGCATAACGACGTACAGTGCGCCTTCGGCCGCAGGATCCTCCATCAGGACACTGCTGCTGCCATCCGAAAACTGAATCCGTACAGACTCCCCGTTGAGCGCACCGAGTACATCGATCAAATAGCTCACGTTGAAGCCAATCTCCACGCGATCGCCGTCGTAATCAACGGCAATGCTCTCTTCGGCCTCTTCTTGCTCCTGATTGCTCGCGAGAATCTGGATCCCGCCCTGATCAATAACCAGACGCACGCCGCGAAACTTCTCGTTTGACAGGATCGAGGCACGGCTAAGAGAGTCTCTAAGCTCCGAGCGTGCCGCGACGAGACTGCGCCCCGCCGGCTTGGGCAACACCTTGGTGTAGTCCGGAAACTTTCCGTCGACGAGTTTGGAGCTGAAGGCATAGTCAGGAGTAACTACCCGGAACAACGAGCCCCCCAGCGATACTCTGGCCTCTGCATCCGGATCCTGCAGCAGACGCTGCAGCTCCAGAACGCCCTTGCGGGGAAGGATGGCATGCATATCGGCCTTCACACCCGGCAAATCCGCCTCCAACGTTGAAAGCGCAAGGCGGTGGCCGTCTGTCGCGACGGCGCGCAGGCGTTTCGGGGTCAACTCGAAAAGCGTCCCGTTCAAGTAATAGCGCACATCTTGCTGAGCCATCGAAAAAGCAGTCCGGTCAATCAAACGCTTGAGCTGACCCTGGGGAATGGCGAATTCGACCATTGCTGGCGAATGCTCGATGCTCGGGAAGTCGCTGGCGGGCAGCGTCGACAGCGCAAAGCGGCTGCGGCCACAACGCAGATTGAGACGCTGGTCATCGAGCGAAAACTCAAGGACGCCGGCTTCCGGCAGAGACTTGCAGATATCGGCAAGCTTTCGAGCAGGGACCGTGACCTCCCCACTCTCTCCAGGCTGGCTCAGACGGATGTGCCCGACAAGCTCGACCTCCAGGTCCGTGCCGGTCAAAGACAAGCGGTCACCATCAAGCGACAGCAGCACGTTCGACAGTACGGGCAGCGTCTGCCGCCGCTCCACGACCCCGGCAACAAGGTTCAGGGGCTTTAAAAGGGCGTCGCGCGAGATAGAGAATTTCATGCAAGCAGTCTCCGTCAGGGCTATTTACGCGCCGGCCGCTCAGGCCGACAACAAACGGTAAAGATTTTTGTAATCCTCGTGCATATCCGGGTCGGAATCACGCAACTCTTTGATTTTTCTACAGGCATGGAGCACGGTCGTATGGTCACGCCCACCAAAACTCTCGCCAATTTCCGGCAAGCTGTGGTTGGTCAGTTCCTTGGACAAAGCCATTGCCAACTGGCGCGGGCGCGCCACCGAGCGACTACGCCGCGCCGACAGGAGATCAGACAGCTTTATCTTGTAATACTCCGCCACGGTGCGTTGGATGTTATCCAGGCTTATTTGCCGGTCCTGCAAGGCCAGCAGATCCTTGAGCGACTCCCTCACCAATTCGATGTCGATCCGCCGATGCGTGAAATGCGCACTGGCGATCACCCGCTTCAAGGCGCCCTCGAGCTCTCTCACGTTGGATTTTATGCGTTGCGCCACAAAAAAGGCGGCCTCTGCAGGAAGATCAACCCCGGCCTGCTCGGCTTTCTTCAACAGGATCGCAACCCTGGTCTCCAGCTCGGGCGGCTCCACCGCCACCGTCAGCCCCCAGCCGAACCTCGACTTTAGGCGCTCCTCAAGGCCGTCGATCTCTTTGGGGTAGCGATCGCAGGTAAGGATCATCTGCTGCCCACCCTCGAGGAGGGCGTTGAAGGTGTGGAAGAACTCTTCCTGGGAGCGCTCCTTGCCGGCGAAAAACTGGATGTCGTCGATCAACAGCGCATCAACCGACCGGTAATACCGTTTGAAATCATTGATCTGGTTTAACTGCAGGGCTTTGACCATGTCCCCGACGAAACGCTCGGAGTGCAGGTAGACAACGCGGGCATTGGGGTCGCCACCCAGCAAGGCATTACCCACCGCGTGCATGAGGTGCGTCTTGCCCAAGCCAACGCCACCGTAGATGAACAGGGGGTTGTAAGCGCCGCCCGGGTTCTGGGCTACCTGCTGTGCGGCGGCTCTGGCGAGCTGATTGCTCTTGCCCTCCACAAAATTCTGAAAGGTGTAGCCCTCGATCAGATAGTGGTGCTGTCTCACCAGAGCCTCTGGCTCAGCACGCCGAAGAGCCGGAGCCGCCTCGAGCCCACCCACACGAACCGAGGGCGAGCTCACAGCAGCTTTCACAAGCGGCGCGCGGAGAGGGGCATCGCGCCCTGCAGCGTCCAGTAGAACGCTCGCTATGCGCCCACCCGATATCTCACTCACTATCTGGCGGATGCGCTCGATGTATTTGTCATGCACCCAGTCCTTCACGAACCGGTTCGGAGCGATCAGTTGCAGCGCACCCGCAGACTCAGTGGCTCGCAGGGGTCTTATCCAGGTGTTGAACTGTTGGGGCGGCATTTCGTCGCGCAGGAAACTGCTGCAGCGCTGCCAAGTGACATCCATTAGGTGTTGCCCTCAAACCCCGCCGGTGACGCGTTGGAACAACAGCGTCAATGCATTCGAATTATGGTGATTTGGCCCGTGGAAAACCGGACGACCCCATTCTAACCTTGTCCACAGAGCTTATCCACACGCTCCGCGAAAGAATTTTGATTATTCCGTATCATATTGTTTTTATTGTCTTTTATAAAACTTGATGCCGTGCTGAATCGACCAGAGTCACAACGCTTAAACACGCCTATCTGTGGATAACCTGTATATATCTTATGGGTTTCCTGTGTGATTTCAGTGCGCGCCTTTGCCGTCTTTTCAGGGTCTGCGCTCCCCGTTAACAGTTAATCCCTGCCGGCCCACAGGATGTCTACAGCTGCTTTTCTTTGACAAACAACAGCCTGCCGGTGTTTTCCACATTCTTCCAGGCGACTAGCCGCTCAGCCTGCACGGGTCACTTTGCGGGACTTTGAGCCGTGCACGAGACCGGGATGGCAGGCCTGTTCACCGTGCGTCCGGAATATTCCCGCCGGCATGGGCACCAGGCGGGTTTACCTTAAGCCTTCGAGTTCACTAGAATCCGGCCCCCTTTCCGGTCAAGACACCCCGTCCCGGGGCATTGAGGCACGAGCACCATGAAGCGCACATTCCAGCCGAGCAATCTCAAGCGCAAACGCACCCACGGTTTTCGTGCCCGCATGGCAACCCGTAACGGTCGGATCGTTCTGGCACGCCGTCGGGCCAAGGGCCGCAAGCGTCTCTCGGCTTGATTCGTCTTAGCGGGCGGATGCATGGAAAACCACCAGTTTCCGCGCAACGCCCGCTTGCTGCTGCCGGCGCAGTTTAGGGCGGTCTTCGACAACCCACCGTTCCGCTTCTCCGCGGGAGAGGTGCTGTTGCTGGCTCGCCCCAATGAACTGGGAGCGCCCAGGCTAGGTGTGGTGGCCCCAAAAAAGGCCTGCAAGCTTGCAACTGGCCGTAACCGCTTCAAGAGACAGGTGCGAGAGTCCTACCGTTTGAGGCAGGATGCGCTCGGCGAGCTGGACATCATCATCCTTGCGCGCGGCGGTATCGCCAAACTAGACAACCCCGGCATCAGGCAACGTCTCGACACCTTATGGACCCGACTCCTCAAGCGCTCGTCAAAAGCCCCAGCCCCTCTCCTGTCGTCCGCTTCCTCCTCGGCCTGATTTCGGTTTACAGGCTTTTCCTCAGTCCCTTCATGGGCCAACATTGCCGCTTCCATCCGAGCTGCTCGCTGTATTCTCGCGAAGCTCTGGTGCGACACGGTGCCCTGCGGGGAACTGGACTAACTCTATGGCGCTTGGCCCGCTGCCAACCCTGGGCCGATGGCGGTGACGATCCTGTGCCGCCGCTCCCGTTTCCAACCAGCCTGACGGATACACGCCACTGATGGATATCCCGCGATACGCTCTTATGATTGCACTGGCGCTGGTCGGCTGGATGCTGCTGGTCGAGTGGAATGGTTTCCAGCAACAACATCGAGCATCTGCTCCGCCGCCGACAATAGAGCGCGTGCAGCCGGAAACACCGGTCGCGGGAACGATAGCTGATGGAACCGGCAGCGATGACCTGCCCGGGACGGTGCCAACTGAACTCCCCCAGTTGGAATCCACGATTCCTCCCGTGGCCGACTCTTCGGCTGCGGCCTCGACATCGAGCGCAAAAGAGTCAGGCGCCATCCAGATTCACACCGATACGCTGAGCCTTGAAATATCACTCCTCGGCGGCGACATCATCGCCGCATCGCTGCCGCGCTATCACGCTGAACTCGGGCGCACCGACCTGCCGTTCCAGCTCCTGCTTCAGAGCCCGGCTCGCAATTACACGGCACAGAGCGGACTGATCGGACCAAATGGCACCGACACTGCAGAAACACGTCCCGTATTCACCGCGCTCAGAAACGCCTCCACTCTGGAAAATGGCCAAAAAAGCCTGACCGTGGACCTGCTGCATACCACTGCGGACGGCGTGCGCATAACCAAACGCTTCCGTCTCGACCGCGGTGCCTATGTCGTCGACATGGAGTACCTGATAGACAATAAAAGCGCAAAACCGTGGGAGGCCGCACTATTCGGGCAACTACGGCGCGACAACAGTGCCGACCCGAGCGCAGCGGGCGGTGCGTTGGGTATCCAACCTTTCGTGGGTTTCGCGACCCGAACCGAAGAAGAACCGTACCTCAAACACGATTTCGACTCGCTGGAAGAGGAGCCTTACAAGGCCCAGACCACCGACGGCTGGATCGCGCTGGTACAACACTATTTCATCAGCGCCTGGATACCGTCTGCCTCACAGACAAACAGCTACCAGATGCTGCGCAGTCAGAGCGGCCAGAACATCGGCCGATTCACCAGCCCGGCAGTAACACTGCAGCCAGGCGCCTCGGGCATCATGAGCGCCCGCTTCTACGCGGGCCCCAAAGACCAGTACCGCCTGGTTAAAATCGCGCCAGGGCTCGAGCTGACCGTGGACTACGGCTGGCTGTGGTGGATAGCGCAACCGCTGTTTGCACTGCTCTACTTCTTTGCGACAGGCCATCTGAATGCCTTCGGCGTCGAAATCAATATCGCCCATGGCATCGCCAACTGGGGTGTTGCGATCATTCTGCTCACGGTTCTGGTGAAGGCGGTGTTTTTCCAGCTCTCCGCCGCAAGCTACAAATCGATGGCAAAGATGCGCAAGCTGCAGCCAAAAATGCTGGAACTGCGCGAACGCTACGGCGACGATCGCCAGAAGCTGTCGCAGGAGACCATGGACCTTTACCGCAAGGAGAAAGTGAACCCGCTCGGTGGCTGTCTGCCCATCCTGATCCAGATGCCGGTGTTCCTATCGCTTTACTGGGTGCTGCTCGAAAGCGTGGAATTGCGCCAAGCGCCGCTTGCGGGCTGGATCAAGGACCTGTCCGTGATGGATCCGTATTTCGTGCTGCCGCTGCTGATGGGCGCATCGATGTACTACCAGCAGACGCTTAACCCGCCGCCCCCGGATCCCATGCAAGCGAAGGTGATGCAGTTCATGCCGATCATCTTCACCGTCTTCTTCCTGTTCTTCCCCGCCGGCCTGGTTTTGTACTGGCTGGTGAACAACGCGCTCTCCATCGCTCAACAGTGGGTGATCACCCGACAGATCGAGCGCGGCACCTGAGACATGCCACGGCCGGGCGGCCACACTGACACCATTGCTGCCGTCGCCACCGCGCCCGGTCGCGGCGGGATCGGCATCGTGCGCATCTCAGGCCCGGCGGCACAGAAAATAGCTGTAACCCTCTGCGGTACCCTCCCACTGCCGAGGGTTGCTGGCTTCCGTGCGTTTGCTCCATCCGCAAGCGATGTTATAGACAGCGGCATCGTTCTCCACTTCCCGGCGCCTTCAAGCTTCACCGGTGAAGACGTCGTTGAGTTCCATGGGCATGGCGGCCCCGTTGTACTTCAACTGTTGATGCAGAGCATTCTGTCCGCTGGAGCGCGCCTCGCTCGACCCGGCGAATTCACGGAACGCGCCTTCATCAACGGAAAAATCGATCTTGCCCAGGCTGAAGCCATCGCAGATCTCATCGACAGCGCCAGCACAGAAGCAGCGCGCGGTGCATCACGAAGCCTGCAAGGCGAGTTCTCAAAACTCGTCAACGCACTCATCGAAGAACTGACGCGGTTGCGGGTACTCGTTGAGGCCTGCATCGACTTTCCAGACGAAGACATCGACTTCATTACCGCCGCTAACGTAAACGGCAGAATGAACGCTCTCCTCGAACGCATGCACGATCTCCACCACAAAGCTCACGTGGGTAGCCTGTTGCGAGACGGTATGACCGTGGTCCTTGCCGGAAAACCGAATGCCGGAAAATCTAGCCTGATGAACTGCCTCGCCGGGCACGATGCAGCGATAGTGAGCGCCACACCCGGCACCACGCGTGATGTGCTGCGGGAACAGATACTCATAGACGGTATGCCGGTCCACGTGATCGACACCGCCGGTCTGCGGGAAAGCGGGGATGACGTCGAGCGCGAAGGTATCCGCCGCGCACTGCGCGAAGCGGGCAAGGCGGATCTTTTATTACTGGTGGTCGACAGCAGCAGTGCTGATAACCCGCAGTCGATCGCCGAAGAGCACTTCTCATCTCTGGCTGAATCACTGCCTCCACTGTGTATCGTGCTGAACAAGAGCGACCTGAGTGGCCTGACACCCGGAGAATGCAGGGTTGATGGCCACATCCAAATAGCCGTTTCAGCACTGACCGGTGCTGGCTTGGACGCACTACGCGCCCACATCAGCAGGCTCGTTGGATTCAGCCCGGGCGAGAGCGGTGCCTTCAGCGCACGACGGCGCCATCTAGACGCCATAGCCCGAGCCCGTAACTCCCTTACCGAAGGCCTGGTCACTCTGAATGAGCAGGCCGCCGTGGAACTACTCGCAGAGCATCTGCGCGATGCCCAACAAGCACTGGGCGAAATCACAGGACAGCTGACAGCAGACGAGCTTCTCGGTGAGATATTCAGCAGCTTCTGCATCGGGAAATAAGCTCTGCACAAGCTGTGTGCAAGATACCCCTTAGACTGTGGGCAAAAATCCGGACCACTTTCAGCAGCACGCGCCTTCGAAAGGACACACAGGACGCACACGCTCCGCCCCCCCCTTACCAAGCCCTTACCGACAGGCTTGTCATTCTTCCAAGCCCTTGTCACAGCAGGATTAACAAGGCTTTTCCACAGGCAAGCCCATCCCTATTAACTACAGATTCAAGATTTCCTCTCTTTCCCTCCGGAAAGGTATTTCATTAATTAATCTGTATCCCAAGAGACGGGCGCTACCCAAAATTCCCCATGGCGAAATTTTCAACGACAGCGCCACCCGCAGATATACTGCGCCGCCCTGTCCCGGGAGCGGACAACGTGGACTATCCCAGACATTACGGCGTGATCGTGGTTGGTGGCGGTCATGCCGGCACCGAGGCAGCGCTTGCCTCCGCAAGGATGGGGGTACGCACGCTCCTGCTGACCCAGAGCATCGAGCAACTCGGGCAGATGTCCTGCAACCCAGCCATAGGTGGAATCGGCAAGAGCCATCTGGTGAAGGAGATCGACGCCCTTGACGGCGCCATGGCCCGAGCCACTGACAAGGCTGGCATCCAGTTTCGGGTATTGAACTCACGCAAAGGCCCGGCAGTGCGCGCCACCCGCGCTCAGGCAGATCGGGTGCTCTACCGTGCGGCAGTCAGGCAGGTCGTTGAGCAACAAGCCAACCTCGATATCTTCCAGCAACCAGTGATCGACCTCCTGATGGAGGGTGACAAGGTGTTGGGGGTGCGTACTCAGATGGGGCTCGACTTCAGGTCCGAGTCCGTCGTGCTCGCGACAGGCACTTTTCTGGGCGGTCTGATCCATATCGGCATGGAGAACTACGGCGGCGGACGGGCGGGCGATCCTGCCGCCAATGCACTGGCATCCCGGCTGCGCGAGATGCCCTTTGCAGTCGGTCGTCTGAAAACGGGAACGCCTCCCCGCATCGACGCCCGATCCGTGGATTTCAGCGAGCTCGAAGCTCAACCGGGCGACACACCCGTACCTGTGATGAGCTTCATGGGCAGCACCTCCGAGCATCCCCGTCAGCTCCCGTGCCACATCACTCACACCAACGAGCGTACCCACGACATCATCCGCGCCTCCCTGCATCGCTCGCCAATGTACGCGGGCGTCATCGAAGGTATTGGTCCACGCTACTGCCCGTCGGTCGAAGACAAAGTGGTTCGTTTTGCCGACAAGCTCTCCCACCAGGTGTTCATCGAGCCTGAGGGCCTGGATTCGATCGAGCTCTACCCCAACGGTATCTCCACCAGTTTGCCCTTCGATGTACAACTCGCGCTGGTGCAGTCGATCAAAGGGTTCGAGAACGCTCACATCACACGCCCCGGTTACGCCATCGAATACGATTTTTTCGACCCCCGTGGACTCCACCATTGGCTGGAGACACGATTTGTCCGTGGGCTGTTCTTTGCGGGCCAGATCAACGGCACTACCGGTTACGAAGAAGCTGCCGCGCAAGGGTTGCTTGCCGGCATCAACGCGGCATGCCGTGTACTGGGTCGCGAACCTTGGTATCCGCGACGCCACGAGGCCTATATCGGCGTGATGGTCGATGACCTCGTGACACTGGGTACTGCTGAGCCCTACCGCATGTTCACCAGTCGCGCAGAGCACCGCTTGCTGCTGCGCGAAGACAATGCCGATCGCCGACTCACCCCCACAGGCCATGAGCTCGGGTTGGTCAGCGCGGAACGCTGGGCCCGCTTCAGTGCCAAACAGGAGGCTGTCGAGGCGCATACCGCAGCGCTCCATGCCCTCTTCGTGCACCCGGGCACACCAGCCGCGGATGCCATCGGGCAACGCGTTGGCAAGGCGCTGGTACGCGAGTACCGCGTTTCCGAGCTGCTGAAGCGTCCGGAACTTGATCATGCCGCACTGGCAGGGCTCGGGATCCTTCCGGATGTCGCCGAAGACGTGGCCGAGCAAGTAGAGATCGCGGCCAAATACGCAGGCTATATCGATCGTCAGCGTGACGAGATCGACCGCATGAAGCGCTATGAAGACGCCGTGCTTGCCAGCGACCTCGATTACGCCCACGTTGATGGACTATCCAACGAAGTCCGCCAGAAGCTGATAAAAATTCGCCCTGAAACGCTCGCACAAGCAGGGCGAATTCCAGGAGTCACACCTGCTGCGGTGTCGCTTTTGCTCATTCATCTGAAGAAGCTGGGGCGCCTCGAGCGCCAGCGCGCGTGAGTGCCGGACTGCCGCCGTCCATTGTCGCGCTGCGCGAAGAGCTGGCTTCAGGGCTTGCAGCGCTCGATATCGAATTATCACCGCCGCACGGTGACGCGTTGCTGGGCTTCATCGACCTCCTGATCAGGTGGAACCGGGCTTACAACCTCACCGGGACCAGCGATCCGCGCGAGATACTCCAACGGCATCTCCTGGACAGTCTTAGCATCCTGCCTTTTCTGCAAGGGGATCGTGTTCTGGACATCGGTACCGGGGCGGGTCTTCCGGGTGTGCCGCTTGCAATCTGCTGTCCCGAACGAGAATTCCATCTGCTAGACAGCAATGGCAAGAAAATGCGCTTTCTCTTCGAGGTAAAAACACGGCTGCGACTCTCAAACCTGGTCTTGATCCACGGCAGGGCCGAGGACTACCGTTACGAGCAGGGCTTCGACACCGTACTTTCGCGTGCCGTCGCTTCGCTCGGCGACCTGGTTCGACTGAGCGCCCCGCTCCTTGGCCCCACGGGCTGTATGCTGGCCATGAAAGGCAAGCTCGCTGCGAGCGAGCTTGCGGAAGTGGAGCCACCCTATACTGTGCGCTCGGTACAGACGCTTCAGGTACCGGGTGCCAACGCGGTCCGGCAGATCGTCTGCATCGACCACGACACCCCGCAGGACGGGCATAACCCTTGACCATCATCGCGCTCACCAACCAGAAAGGCGGCGTCGGCAAGACCACGAGCTGCGTCAATCTTGCAGCATCGCTTGCGGCCAACCGGCAACGCGTAATGCTTGTGGATCTCGACCCGCAGGGCAACGCGACGATGGGCTGTGGTGTCGACAAACACGCACTCGAACTCTCCGTTTACGACATCCTGATGCACGGCGCCCGTGCTGAAGACGTGCGCCAACGCGCCGGCGAAGCGGGCTTCGACTGCCTGCCCGCCAATGACGACCTTACAGCGGCCGAAGTCGAACTGGTCACGGCAACCACCAAGGAAAGCCGCTTGCGTTACGCCCTGGCGCGGGTGAAACACGAGTACGACTACATACTCATCGACTGCCCGCCCTCACTCAACATGCTCACCGTTAACGCCTTGGTTGCCGCCGACAGCGTGCTGATCCCGGTGCAGTGCGAGTACTACGCGCTGGAGGGGCTTTCATCGCTGCTTGGCACCGTCGCCCGGGTACAGAAGGTCATGAACCCGGCTCTCGAAATCGAGGGTCTGCTTCGCACCATGTACGACGCCCGCAACAGCCTGAGCAACGATGTGTCGATGCAGCTGATCAGCCACTTCGGGGCGCGCGTGTACTCCACGCTCATCCCCCGCAACGTGCGCCTTGCCGAGGCACCGTCCCACGGCAAACCGGCGCTCTTCTACGACGCGGGATCGCGTGGCGCGATTGCCTATCTTGCCGCGGCCTCAGAGATGCTGCGTCGCCATGGCCGCAACCCCGTCGCCGCCATACCCACGCCAAGCAGCGCGCCATCGGATTGATGACGCCACCTGTTTTCCCGGAGATTGCCATGTCGATCAAGAAGCGCGGACTCGGACGTGGACTCGATGCCCTGATCGGTGCCGCCGGGCTTGGTCGCCCCGATGACACGTCTTCCGGCGCGACCACGCCCGGGGCCAGCGCGCCGGCGCCAAGCACGCTCCCCATAGACCTGCTCCAGCGCGGACGCTTCCAACCGCGCCGTGATTTCAATGCCGAATCCCTTGAAGAGCTTGCCAGCTCTATCCGCGCCCAGGGCCTGATCCAGCCGGTCGTCGTACGGCCTGTTCCTGGAGGGCGTTACGAAATCATCGCCGGCGAGCGTCGCTGGCGGGCCGCGCAGATGGTGGGGATGCAGGACATCCCGGCAGTGATCCGTGATGTGCCCGACGAGGCCGCCATCGCGATGGCACTCATCGAAAACATCCAGCGCGCCGACCTGAACGCCATTGAGGAGGCCGCCGCCCTCGCGCGTCTGCAACAGGAGTTCGGGTTGACGCACGAGCGCATTGCCGAAGCCGTGGGAAAGTCGCGCACCACCGTTACCAACATCATGCGGTTGCTCAGCCTGCCTGCCGACGTGCGCCAACTGCTTGAGGAAAAGAAGCTCGAGATGGGCCACGGCCGCGCCTTGCTCGGCCTGCCGGCAGAGCGGCAATCCGAGGCCGCCCGCGAGGTTGTCGCCCGTGGACTCTCGGTGCGGGAGACCGAGGCACTGGTGCGCCGTCTGCTGGCGCCGGCCACGCCAAAACCCGCCAGCCCACCGCACGGCGCCGATGTTCGCCAGCTCGAGCGGGAACTGTCGGAGACCGTCGGCGCGGCGGTTTCCATCGAGCACCGCCGGGGTGGCAAGGGGCGCTTGGTGATCGACTACGCGAGCCTCGAGCAGCTGGACGGATTGCTCGGCTACTTCCGCCGATGAATCAGCCAGTTGTCGGGTTGCCGCCGCTGCAAACGTACCCCTATAATCCGGGCCCGCGTCTGGGCGGTGGCGTTTCTGCCGCACACGGCCCGACATAACAGGATGAATGCAACCGCCGGCAACAATGGCCTGCAGCGCCCGCCACTCGGCAAGGTGCTTCTGGTCGAGGGCTCCTTGCTCTTGCTCGCGGTCACTGTCGCCTGGTGCCTCGACACCGCCACTGCCTGGTCCATCCTCCTCGGGGGGTTGATCTTCCTGCTTCCGCAGGCCTGGTTTTCTTGGCGCGCGTTCCGCGTCAGGGGTGCTGTTGCGGCCCTTGAGGTGGCGCAGGGCTTCTACCGGGCCGAGGCCGGGAAGTTTCTGCTGGTGGCAACAGGGTTCGCTCTTGCCTTCACGGCAGCGGGTCCGGTTGATGCGCCTTGGTTATTTGGTGCGTATGTACTGATGCTTTTACTGAACAGCGTGCTGCTTGCCCGGTCGGGCGCAGTCTGAGAACGTCGAACAAGGGGAGGCTGGATGTCCGCCGAAGCCCAGACCAGTCAGGGGTACATCAAGCACCACCTGACCAACATGACCTACGGCAAGCTGCCGGCGGGCAGCTATTGCGACGGTGAGGCCGTTCTGGCCCAGGACGGCTGGACGCTCGCGCACTGCGACGAGCAGATCGATGCCATGGGTTTTGAGGCGGTCCACCTGGACAGCATGGGCTGGGCCATTTCGCTCGGGCTTCTTTTCAGCTTTCTCTTCAGCCGCATGGCGCGCAAAGCGGCCGCCAACCCTGGCGCACCCACCGGCTGGCAGAATCTGGTCGAAATGATTGTCGAGTTCATCGACAGTACCGTAAACGATATTTTCCATCACAGGAACAAGATGGTCGCCCCCATGGCGCTCACCATCTTCACCTGGATCTTCCTGATGAATCTGATGGATCTCTTCCCGGTCGACTGGCTGCCGCACGCGGCCGCCACGATCAGCGGCAACGAGCACCTGTACCTGAAGGTGGTTCCCACCACCGATCCGAACGTCACGCTGGGCATGTCATTCACCATCTTCGGTCTGATGATCTTTTTCTCGATGCGCGAGAAGGGCGTCCTCGGCTTCGTAAAGGAACTGACGCTCCATCCGTTCCATTCCTCCAATACCCTGGTGATGCTAGTCCTCATCCCGATCAACCTGTTCCTCGAGGCCGTGGCGCTGATCGCCAAGCCCATTTCGCTGGGTCTGCGACTCTTCGGGAACATGTATGCCGGCGAAGTGATCTTCATCCTGATCGCCATCATGTTCGGTTCGGGGCTCGTCATGGGTGTATTCGCCGGCGTGTTGCAGTGGGCGTGGGCGGTGTTCCACATCCTCGTGATCTCGCTGCAGGCCTTCGTGTTCACCGTGCTCACCGTCGTCTATATGGCGATGGCCCACGATGTACAGGAAGAACACTGAACCTTTTTGTTTTGTCTTGCTCACTCAGTCCATCTCTAATCGGGAGAATGCAATGGAAGTCGCTGAAAGTCTTAAATTCATCGCCGCCGCCATCATGATCGGCTTCGGCTCCGTAGGCACCGCGCTAGGCTTCGGCATCCTCGGCGGCAAACTGCTCGAAAGCTCGGCACGCCAGCCCGAGATTGCGCCGATGCTGCAGGCCAAGATGTTCCTGATTGCCGGTCTGCTGGATGCCGTGCCGATGATCGGCGTCGGTATCGCCATGTACCTGATCTTCGCGGCCTGATACCGAGTCGCGAATCCCGGCCATGCGCGCCTCTTGCGGGTGCGCGGGCCGGTCGAGCCCATCGACCGCAGGAGTGATGGCATGAACATCAATATGACGCTCATCGGCCAGTCGATCACCTTCCTGGTGTTCGTCTGGTTCTGCATGAAGTTCGTCTGGCCCGTGATCCGCAAGGCCATGGACGAGCGCACGCAGCGCATCACCGACGGCCTTGCGGCCGCCGAGCGCGCCCAGAAAGACCTCGGATTGGCCCAGGACAGGGTTGCGCAGCAGCTGCGCGAGGCCAAGACCGAGGCCGCCGCGATCGTGGAGCAGGCCAACCGCCGTGCCGCACAGATCGTTGACGAGGCCAAAACCAAGGCCCGCGAAGAAGGCGATCGCATCAAGACTGCCGCTCAGGCAGAGGTCGAGCACGAGATGAACCGCGCCCGCGAACAGCTGCGCGCTCAGGTCGGCGCGCTGGCCGTGGCCGGCGCATCGCGCATCCTCGGCAAGGTCGTTGATGCCAGCGCCCACCGCGAGCTGGTCGACCAGCTCGCAGCGGAACTCTGAGGCGAACTGCCATGGCAGAACTGACCACACTCGCCCGACCCTACGCACGGGCCGCCTTCGAGCATGCGCTCGCCGGCAGCGCACTGGCGACGTGGGCCGAGGCACTGGCCACCGCCGCAGCGGTGGTGAGCGATGAGCGTGCAGCACAGTTGCTCGGCTCGCCTTCCTACACCGCCGCGCAGAAAGCAGACACGCTGATCGATGTCTGCGGTGATGCGCTTCCCGAGCCGGTACGCAACTTCCTGCGCGTGCTCGCGGAAAACCGCCGCCTTGCCCTGCTGCCGCAGGTCCATGCGCTCTTTATGGCGCTCAAGGCGCAGCAGGAGCGCGCGGTGGATCTGCGGCTAACCAGCGCCTTCGAGATCGACGCCGAACAGGGCGCGCGTATCGCCGAGGCTCTGGGCCGCAAACTCCAGCGCGAAGTTCGCCTCAGCACCGAGGTCGACGCCTCGCTGATCGGCGGCGTGATCATCCGCACCGACGACCTCGTGATCGACGGCTCGGTGCGAGGGCGCTTGTCCAAGCTTTCCGAAGCAATGAATTCCTGACGGACCCTATCCAAGGAAACCCGAGATGCAGCAACTCAACCCGGCCGAAATCAGCGAAATCATCAAGAGCCGCATCGAACGCCTCGACGTCAGCGTGCAGGCGCGCAACGAGGGCACCGTTGTCAGTGTGTCGGACGGTATCGTCCGCATCCACGGACTTGCCGAGGTGATGTACGGCGAAATGATCGAATTCCAGGGCGGCGTCTACGGACTCGCGCTGAACCTCGAGCGCGATTCGGTTGGCGCCGTGGTACTCGGCGAGTACAAGGGCCTGCAGGAAGGCCAGACCTGCCGCTGCACCGGCCGCGTGCTCGAGGTGCCGATCGGACCCGCGCTGCTCGGCCGCGTGGTCGATTCGCTGGGTAACCCCATCGACGGCAAGGGTCCCATCGACTCCAACATTTTCGAGCCCATCGAGAAAGTGGCGCCGGGTGTTATCACCCGCCAGTCGGTATCGCAGCCGGTACAGACAGGTCTCAAGGCCATCGACGCGATGGTGCCGGTAGGCCGCGGCCAGCGCGAGCTGATCATCGGTGACCGCCAGATCGGCAAGACCGCCATCGCCATCGACGCGATCATCAACCAGAAAGGCACCGGGGTTAAGTGCATCTACGTGGCCATCGGCCAGAAGCAGTCCTCGATCGCCGCCGTGGTGCGCAAACTTGAAGAGCACGGCGCCATGGACCACACCACGGTGGTGGTGGCGAGCGCCTCCAACCCGGCTGCCATGCAGTACATCGCACCCTTCTCGGGCTGCACCATGGGCGAGTACTACCGCGATCGCGGCCAGGACGCCCTCATCATTTATGACGATCTCACCAAGCAGGCCTGGGCTTACCGCCAGATCTCGCTGCTGCTGCGTCGCCCGCCGGGCCGTGAGGCATACCCTGGCGACGTTTTCTATCTCCACTCGCGCCTGCTCGAGCGCGCTGCCCGCGTGAACGCCGACTACGTCGAGAAGTTCACCAACGGCGAGGTTAAAGGCCAGACCGGCTCGCTCACCGCGCTGCCGATCATCGAGACCCAAGCCGGCGACGTCTCCGCGTTCGTACCCACCAACGTGATCTCGATCACCGACGGCCAGATCTTCCTGGAGAGCAGCCTCTTCAACGCAGGCGTACGCCCGGCGATGAACGCGGGCCTCTCCGTATCGCGTGTGGGCGGTGCCGCGCAGACCAACATCATCAAGAAGCTCGGTGGCGGCGTGCGACTCGCGCTCGCGCAGTACCGCGAGCTCGCGGCCTTCTCGCAATTTGCTTCCGACCTCGATGAAGCCACCCGTGCCCAGCTTGAGCACGGCCAGCGCGTTACCGAACTGATGAAGCAGAAGCAGTACTCGCCCATGTCGGTGGCACAGATGGGCGTCTCGCTCTTCGCCGCCAACGAGGGTTACCTGAAGAATGTCGAGGTAAAGAAAGTCCTCGATTTCGAAGCCGCGCTGCACTCCTACATGGCCAGCGAGCACGCCGAGCTCATGAAGCAGGTGAACGAGACCGGCGCGTGGGACAAAGACATGATGGCTAAATTCAAGGCGGCCCTCGACAGTTTCGTCGCGACGCAGGCCTGGTAAGCGGCTGAAGGGAGTTCCTCCATGGCAGGCGCAAAAGAGATTCGCACCAAGATCGCCAGCGTCTCCTCGACGCAGAAGATCACCAGCGCGATGGAAAAGGTGGCCACCAGCAAGATGCGCAAGGCGCAGTTGGCTATGGTCCGCGGTAAACCTTACGCCGAGCGCATCCGCTCGGTGGTGGGCCATATCGCCAACGCGGCTCCGGAGTACAAGCACCTTTATCTGCAGGAACGCGAGATCAAGCGCGTCGGCTACGTCGTCATCTCGTCGGACCGCGGCCTCTGCGGCGGCCTGAACACCAACCTGTTCAAACAGGTGGTGCGGGCAATGAAGGAATGGGACGACAAGGGCGTCGAGGTTGATCTCTGCGTGATCGGCACCAAGGCTGCGAGCTTCTTCGGCAGCTTGGGTGGACGCATCGTTGCGGCGTTGAAGCAGATCGGTGATGCACCTGCGGCCGCGGATCTGATCGGCGGCGTCAAGGTCATGCTCGACAGCTACGGCGATCAGCGCATCGACCGCCTGTTCATCGCGAGCAACGACTTCGTCAACACCATGACCCAGCGGCCCACCGTTGCCCAGGTCCTGCCTCTCGTGGCTTCCGAAGACACAGGGCTGAAGCATCGCTGGGACTATCTCTACGAGCCCGATGCCAAGGAGCTCCTCGACGGACTGCTCACGCGCTACGTCGAGTCGCAGGTCTACCAAGGCGTGGTCGAGAACATCGCCTGCGAGCAGGCCGCCCGGATGGTGGCCATGAAGAACGCCACCGAGAACGCCGGCGAACTCATCGGCGAACTCAAACTGGTTTACAACAAGGCCCGCCAGGCCGCGATCACGCAGGAACTTGCGGAGATCGTGAGCGGCGCAGCCGCCATTTCCTGATTAAGAACGCATTCACGAGGAACCCCAGATGAGCAGTGGAAAGATCGTCCAGGTCATCGGCGCCGTCATTGATGTCGAGTTCCCGCGCGAGGCAGTGCCCGCCGTGTACGAGGCGCTGACTGTCGACGGCCGCGACCTGGTGCTCGAAGTCCAGCAGCAGCTGGGTGACGGCGTGGTGCGTACCATTGCCCTCGGCGCCACCGAGGGTGTTGCCCGCGGACTGGTGGTCAACAAGACTGGCGCTGCGGTTTTGGTGCCGGTGGGCAAGGAAACGCTCGGTCGCATCATGGACGTGCTCGGCCGTCCCATCGACGAGAAAGGCCCGATCGGCGAGCAGCTGCGCATGCCGATCCACCGTGCGGCACCCACCTATGCCGAGCAGTCGGCAAGCGTTGAGTTGCTCGAGACCGGCATCAAGGTCATCGACCTCATCATGCCGATCTCCAAGGGCGGCAAGATCGGCCTCTTCGGCGGCGCCGGCGTGGGCAAGACCGTGACGCTGATGGAGCTGATCCGCAACATCGCGATCGAGCACTCGGGCTATTCAGTGTTCGCCGGCGTGGGCGAGCGTACCCGCGAAGGTAACGACTTCTATCACGAGATGACCGACTCGGGCGTTCTGGACAAAGTGGCTCTGGTGTACGGCCAGATGAACGAGCCGCCCGGCAACCGTCTGCGCGTGGCGCTCACGGGTCTCACGATGGCCGAGTCCTTCCGCGACGAGGGCCGCGACGTTCTGATGTTCATCGACAACATCTACCGCTACACACTTGCCGGCACCGAGGTGTCCGCGCTGCTCGGTCGGATGCCGTCGGCCGTGGGTTATCAGCCCACGCTGGCCGAGGAAATGGGCGTGCTGCAGGAGCGCATCACCTCCACCAAGACCGGCTCGATCACCTCCTTCCAGGCGGTGTACGTGCCCGCAGACGATCTCACCGATCCCTCGCCTGCCACCACCTTCGCCCACCTTGACGCCACCTTGGTGCTCTCGCGTCAGATCGCAGAGCTTGGTATCTACCCGGCAGTTGATCCGCTCGACTCCACCTCGCGCTTGCTTGACCCGTTGGTCATTGGCGATGAGCACTACCAGGTAGCCCGCGGCGTGCAGTCCGTGCTGCAGCGCTACAAGGAACTGAAAGACATCATTGCCATTCTCGGCATGGACGAACTCTCCGAGGACGACAGACGTACCGTTGCCAGGGCGCGCAAGATCCAGCGCTTCCTGTCGCAGCCCTTCTTCGTGGCCGAGATCTTCACCGGCAGCCCGGGCAAGTACGTCTCGCTCAAGGAAACCATTGCCAGCTTCAAGGGCATCATCAGTGGCGAATACGACCACCTGCCCGAGCAGGCCTTCTACATGGTCGGTGGCATCGAAGAAGCCATCGAGAAAGCCAAGAAGCTCTGATCGGCCGCCGCACGCCAACAGCAGGAAAGAGACATGGCCATGAGCGTTCACTGCGATATCGTCAGCGCCGAGCAAGCGATCTTCTCGGGTCTCGTCGAGTTGCTGGTGGCGCACGGCGCGCTGGGTGATCTGGGTGTGGGTCCCGGCCACGCGCCCTTGCTCACCGCCCTCAAACCCGGCCCGGTGCGGGTCAAACTGCAGGGTGGCGAGGAGCAGATCTTCTACGTTTCGGGTGGTTTCCTCGAAGTACAGTCGAGCATCATCACCGTACTGGCAGATACCGCCGTGCGGGCAGACGACGTTGACGAGGCCGCTGCCATCGAGGCCCAGAAAGTCGCCGTGACAGCCCTCAGCAACCCGGCCGGCGAATTCGACTACGGCCGCGCCGCAGCGCAACTCGCCGAAGCCGCCGCGCAACTGCGCACCATTCAGGCCCTGCGCAAGAAAATGGGTCGGGGCTGAACCCCGCGCCCACGCGTAGGAGCGGGCCATGCCCGCGACCTCGGGCCACGAGCATGTGGCCCCAGACCTGC
>CAJADV010000207.1 GCA_903938575.1 uncultured Gammaproteobacteria bacterium | reverse complement strand
TGATCCTGTGACACCGCGCCCGCGGGCGAACGGCAGGCCATCCATGACACACATTCGCGCGCGCACCATCGCGCGCCTCGGAGTGATGCTGATCGGGTTCGCCGCGCTGCCCGCCGCGCCGGCTTTTGCGCAGGGCACCGACCGCGATCTGGACAACGACGACGTCTGGGACTATTGAGGCCCCTGGCGGCACATCAACCCGTCATACGACGTTGCGCTCCAGCACCTTGCGTCCGGTGTGCAACCGTCCAGGCGCGAGCTCTGACAGGTCGAGGCTGCGGAACTCCCCGTGCACGATCAGTTCCGCCAACCCGCGCCCCACCGCGGGCGACTGCTGCAGTCCATGCCCCGAGAAACCGTTTGCGAGCAGCAGACCGGAGACGCCCGGGGCGGGCCCGAGCAGCACGTTGTGGTCCCAGCTGCACATATCGTAATGCCCTGCCCACGCCCGCCCGGCCCGGATCCGCTCGAAGGCGGGAACACGGGCGGCGAGCGTGGGCCAGATCAGTTCCTCGAACAGCGACCAGTCAACGCTGAAATCCCCGTCGGCGTCGGGATCCCGGTCCGGCGCCGGCGCGGAGCCGCACAGGAATCCTTCGCCCTCAGGACGCACGTAGCAGCCGTTGGTATCGATCAGCAGCGGGCAGTTGGCGATGCGATCCTCGGCGCGGAAGGTGAAGATCATCCGTTTCTTGTTATGGACGGGAATGTCGACGCCTGCCGAGCGGGCAATACGAGCGCCATCGGCGCCCGCGGCGTTCACCACCGTGCCGCACGCGAGGCGGCTGCCATCGGCGAGTTCCACCCCGCAGGCCCGTGAATCCGAGACCACCACGCGCGCGACCTCGGCAGCGCGGTACTGCACGCCGAGCGAGATCGCCTTGCGGCGAAAAGCCTGCATCAGCGCATAGCCGTCAAACCAGCCTTCACCACTGCGGCCCCAACAGCCCGCGGCAAGGCTATCGACACAAAGCCACGGAAACTGCCGCAACAGCGCATCGGGCTCAAGCAGCAGGATGTCGGCGCCCAGCGAAGACTGCAGCGCCTGGTTCTGGCGCAGCACATCGGCGCCTTCCGGAGAAGCGAGGAAGAGATAGCCATCCTCGCGTAGACCGATGAAGGGTGCCTCGCCGTCCACCGCGAGGTGCTGACCGACACGGCGCAGGAACTCGATGCCATGGAGCGAGATGCGGATGTTCACCGCGCTGGAGAACTGCTGCCGTATCGACGCGGCCGACAGCGCGGAGGCGCAGAAGCGGTAGGAGGGATCTTTCTCCAGCACCAGCACACGGCCGCCAAAACCCGGATCCGCCGCGAGGTGATAGGCCACCGAGGAGCCGGTGACCGCACCGCCGATGATGATCACGTCGTAGTGGGACACGCGGCTACGCCTTCGATCTTTTACAGATGGGCGACGCCAAGCCGAAGGAGCCTGCTGTCTGCCCGGCGCGAACTCGCCAACGCCACGCGCCCGGAAACACGATCATCCCGCGCTATCCGCAGAAAGAAACCGCCTGGCTTTCTCCAGCACACCGTCCATCACCTGCCGCAGCCGCGGCCGCTCGCCTTCCTCCCACGCAATCGCACGGCAGGCATCCATGGTGCGCAGCCCGAGGCGCGCGGTCAGCACGCCCGCGGCCACGCCTTGGGCCGCCGCCGCGGAGAGACGCGCAGTCACACCCGCTCCCAGCACCTCCACGCCCACTTCGGTGGCAATCTCGGCGGCGCCAGCGAGCGCCATGTTGCGCAATACCTTGCGCAGCAGCTGGATCCGACCCCAGTAGCCGGGATCCATGCCATAGGCGCTCGAGATCTCCTCCACCAATTTCAATTGCCGCCACAGCACCAACAGCATGTCCACTGCCGGGAAATAGCTCACCGCCACCATCACGGCCACGTCGCCGGCGTGACTGCTCACCCGCTCCAGCGCGCGGGTATCGGCCTCGGCTAGCACCATACGACCGTAGAGTCGCAGTACTTCGCGGTCGTTGTGCGTGTCCTCGAGTCGCTCACGCCAGCGCAGATAGGCGGGGCTCTGCAACTGCCCGGCCTCGGTGGCAAGCTGATCGCAGAGGTTGCGGGCTTCGCTCAGCCCGTTGTGCACCAGCAGCTCTTGCACCCGCGTCCGCATATCCCGCTGGAAACGCAGACGCCGCAGTTTTCGCCACATACCCCATGCGGCACGTCCGCCCGCGCCCAGCACCAACACGAACACCACACTCCAGGCCATGCCGAGCACCGGCGACTGCTGCAGCAGCCCGCCCAGTGCGTACAGCGTCTGGAGCAAAAGGAGTGTTGCCCCCAAACCCAACCCCACTCTCAGGGCACGATGATTCTTGCGCGGCGCTCCAGGCGGGGTGTCCACCGGTATGTCCGCAGCCGCCGGCTCCTCACGCGGATGCATCGGCTCCAGCGCGGTACGCACCGTCCCGGACGCGGGGGGCGCGGGTGGAGTCATCACTGCAGCCTCCTCAAGCACGATACGGCGACTCGAATCCATACTCACCTCAGCTTGTCCCCGAGCAGGAACTCCAGCGCAGCGTCCATGCGGATATGCGGCATCGGGCGGCTGCGCTCCATGGCCTGCGGGCAAAAGCGGTCATAGCCCTCGCCGCGCGTACTCCACCAATCCTGAGACGGCAGCCGGCCCGGCACATCCTGCGGGTGAATGAGCAGCGCCTGCCCGTCGATGGAGTGGCCACGGAGCCCCCGCAGCAGCTCGCCGCCGGCCTTGCCGCGGGCAACCTCGGTGGCGGCTACCGAGGCGAGCGCCATGCAGTCCGAACTCACCCCCTCGAAATGCGCCACCGCAGCCGAGCCCTTCACCAGGTCCTGCAGAAGGGAAAGCAGGTTGTCGTGCTGCTCCGGCAGCAGATGATCGGCCTTGCTAGCCGCGAACAGGACACGGTCGATGCGCGGGCGGAACAGCCGCTCGAGCAGATTGCCCTTGCCGTAGCTGAAGCTCTGGATGATCTGCCGCAGCGCCCGCCCGGTGTCGTGGAAACACTCGGGCCCGCCATCGAGTGCGTGCAAGCAATCCACCAGCACGATCTGGCGGTCGAAACCCGCGAAGTGTTCCTTGTAGAAACCTTTGACGAGGTGCTGCTTGTACTGCTCGAAGCGGTGTTCGAGTTGCGCGTACACGCTGCGCTCGTCTGCCTTGCCGGCAGGCGCGGCCCACACCCACGGCAGGAATTGCAGCATCGGCGCCCCGGCGTACTCGCCGGGCAGCAGGAAGCGTCCGGGTTGCAGCAGGCTCATGTTCAATTGCTCGCGGCAGGCACGCAGCCACGCGGTGTAGGCGGCTGCCACCTCCGCCACGGCTTTCTCGCCGAAGGGATCCTGGGGCGAAGGGTTCCAGTGCATCCACGAGGCGGCGAGCTCTGCTGCGCGCGGATCCCGCCGCAGCGTTGCCGCCACCTGCGCGCTCCACGCGGCGTAATCGAGCCGCAGCAGCGGCAAGTCGAGCAGCCATTCACCCGGGTAATCGACGATATCGAGGTACAGGGTAGCGACGTCGCGGGCCCAGCGGCCCGCCGGGCGGTAGCGGATCTCGAGGCGGATTTCCGAGACGCCGCGGGTGGACTCGGGCCAGACCGGCGGTTCGCCGAACAGGCGCTCGCACGCGGCCTCGTAGGCAAACGACGGGATATGGGCATTGAGCTGCGGGACACGACGCACACCCAGAATGCGGCCGCGGTCATGGGCTCTCCAGAGCGGCAGCTTCGCATCCCGGGAGCAGGCATGCTCCAGTTGGTTCACCAGCGAGGCGATGAAGGCGGTCTTGCCGCTGTGCGCGAGACCGGTGACGGCCAGCCGCAGTTGCCGGTCGAGCGCGCGATCGAGCAAGTCCGCCGCATGGCTGGATGCGAGACCCAGCCAGTGCTCGAGCGTCGTCACGATGCGGCCCGAGGGCCGCGGTGGATGTAAATGACTGGCACGTGGTCCCCCTGTACCGGGGCCATCATGGTTTTGCCGGCAGGGCAGGTCAATCCGCGCCTGACAGGGCGCCCGCTACCGCGTCGATCAGGGGGCGGAGTTCCAGTATTTCGAGCCAACGCCCGGGGATCGCGGCCATACCGCGTTCGGCGCCCAGCAGGTTACCCGCGATCGCCGCAGTGGAATCGCTGTCGCCAGAGTGGTTGACGGCCACCAGTACCGCGCTCTCGAGACTCTCTGCCGCGAGCGCGCAGTAGAGCGCCATGGCGAGTGCCTCGTCGCCGATCCAGCCGCCGCCGAGTTGCACCATGGCGTCGTGATTGGCCGGCCCCTGCGCGGACAAGCGCTCGGCGGCGTTGATCGCCTGCAGTGTGTCCCCGTGCTCGGAGCAGGTGACGAGGATCTGGCGGGCGCAGGCCAGCGCCCGGGTCTTCGGAACATCGCGCGCCAGCAACGCCACCATCGCGGCCAGCACACCACCCGGCAGATAGCCTCCCGGGTGGCCGTGCGTGATAGCGGCGAGGTCGGCACCCAGCGCAAAGGCTGCGCGCGCGACGTCTGCATCGGTACCGACCCCGCGCGCGCAGAAAAGCCCAGCGGGAGCCACACGCATCACACCACCGCAGCCCTTGGAGCCATTGGTCGCACGCAGTGATCCGGCGACGGCCGGCGCCACCGCGAGACGTTCCAGCGCCGTGAGACAGGTGTGGCCCGGCGCACGCCGGCTGTGCAGGACCGCCACACCGAGCAGCCCGTCATCGCCCGCGTGTTCCGCGGGGCGTTCGCGTTGGGTGAGCAGCCACCGCAGATAGGCCTGGGCGACGGCTTCGACATGCGCTTCTCGGGTAGCAAGGGCGGCAGGAGCTTCGCCGCTCGCCCGGGCATCGTCCGACCGGAAGGCCACCGAGCCTGCAAACCGCTCGGCCCGCAGCAGGCCCTCAGCGGTGAAGAGCGTCATCTGGGTATCGTCGGTGATGGCGGCCACACGCCCGTAAGAAGCCGAGTGATCACGCACGCCGCCGGGCCCGAAATCCCGCAGGATCTCGCGGCGGGTGAGGAATTCGACGGGGGCTCCTAGAGCATCGCCGATGGCGCCTGCCAGAAGACAGGCGCGGTAACGATCAAGGGAGGAACAGGGCAGCGTGGTGGGCATGCAGGGTGTCCAGGAAGAAACCCGCCCAGTCTTCCAGCACCCGGCCTCAAGAGATGAGGCTCATGATCAGGACCTGGCGCAAAACCAAGAAACAGACCGCCAGACGCCAGACGCCAGACGCCAGACACCATCAAAGGGCAGCGCACGATCTCTAAGTTGCGTCCACCCAAGCCACCACGCATCTCCACCCACGCCCGATCGAGCGCTTCGGGCTGCGGACTTTCCCCGAGAGCGGCCTTCATCCGCGACATCGTCGGGAACGATGTCGCGGATGCAGGCAGCCGTTGCACAGGGATGTGCAACGGCGTGAGCGAGCGGGGAGGGTCCGCAGCCCGAAGTGCGGAAGCCGCGAGCCGC
>CAJADV010000206.1 GCA_903938575.1 uncultured Gammaproteobacteria bacterium | reverse complement strand
GCCCCCACCACCATCACCGGTTCGATCGGCGTGCTGAGCGCGTTTCCCAGCTTCTCCCGTGGACTGGCCGAGCTCGGAGTCACCTCCGACGGGCTGGGTACCACTGCCATCGCCGGGGGCCTGGACCCCGCGCGACCGCTCTCGCCGCAATGGGAGCAGGTACTCAGGCTCTCCAACAGCAACGCCTACCAACGTTTTCTGGGTGTCGTGGCCGAGGGGCGCAAGATGCCCGTGGAAAAGGTTGCGGAGCTAGCCGAAGGCCGCGTCTGGACCGGCGCGCGCGCGCAGCAGCAGGGGCTGGTCGACAAGTTGGGCAGTCTGGATGAGGCGCTGAAAGCCGCGGCCAAACGCGCCAATCTCGAGGACTACGACACCCGCGAACTGAAAGCCCCGGAGGACTGGCGTGCCGCGCTGCTCGAGGCCTTTACGGCAGGACCCGGTGCCACGCTGCGCCACTTCGGCGCCGTGGTGGGTCTGTCGCGACTGGACCGCGAGCCGCTGCTGCGCTTGCTGCAGAGCGCCGACCCGATGGCGCCCTACGCGTTCTGCTCGGCCTGCGTTGCGCCCTGAGACTTGCGTCTGCGCGCAGCCTGCCTGCTGCTTGCCGCCCTGCTGCTGGGCGGGTGCCAGGGCGCGGCCTATCTCGGCCAGGCCGCGATCGGGCAGGCGAGCCTGCTCGCAGCCCGCGAGCCACTCGACCGCGTCATCGCTGATCCCACCCGCCCGCAATCGTTGCGTGATCGCCTGACGCTGATCCGGGAGCTCCGCGACTTCGCTGGTTCGGAGCTCGGTATGGGAAAACTTCGCGGCTTCAGCAGCTTCGTTGCCACCGGTCGTCGCAGCGTGGTGTGGAATGTGGTTGCGGCGCCCGAATTTGCCATCGATCCGCTGCGCTGGTGTTTTCCTGTGGCAGGGTGTGTGAGCTACCGGGGTTATTTCTCTCGCGATGGCGCGGAACGTTTTGCCCGGCTGCTTGCGGCGCGCGGCAACGACACCTACGTCTACGGCGTCAGCGCCTATTCCACGCTGGGCTGGTTCTCGGACCCCGTGCTGGACACGTGGGTGGAGCGCAGCGAAATCGCCGTGGCGGCGCTGGTGTTTCATGAGTTCGCGCACCAGATCGCTTGGTCCACGGCCGATACGGGTTTTTCCGAGGCCTTTGCGCAGGTGGTGGAGCGCGAGGGTGTGCGGCGCTGGCTCGCCGCGCGCGGCGAGGACGCTCGCTACGACGCCTATGTGCGCCGTCAGTCGGTCGACGCTGAATTTGCCGCCCTGGTGGAGCGGACCCGAAACGGGCTCGCCAGTCTTTACGCCGAGCCGTTGACGAGCGAAGAAAAGCGCGTCCGCAAGCAGCAACTGCTCGCTGCGCTACGCGAGGAGTACGTGGCACGGAGCCGCAGTTGGCTGCCCGTAGACCGCAGGGATGGCTGGATGGCGGGTGAACTGGACAACGCACGATTGGCCAGTGTGTCCAACTACGAGGCACAGGTGCCGGTGTTGCAGGCGTTGCTGGCGCGGGAGCATGGCGAGCTTGCGGCGTTTTATCGGGCCGCGCGCCGGCTGGCGGCGCTTGCATCTGCCGATCGTGCCGCAGAACTCGCAGCGCTGGGGAGCCCGGGTCCGAGCCTGCCGTGATGATGCACTGGCGCCTCGCCGCTGCCGTGCAAGGCGGTCTATCCTGATCCCGAACGCAACAGTTCCCGGAGAGATCATGCGCAAGCGCATCGCCAGTTTCCGCTACGCCTTCGAGGGCATCGCGGTGATGCTGCGCACGCAGCCCAATGCGTGGATCCACACGGTGGCAACGGTGCTGGTCGTGGGGCTGGCCTGGGGCCTCGACGTTAACCGCACGGATGCAGCCTTGCTGGTAGTTGCCGTCGCACTGGTGTGGGTGAGCGAGGCGCTGAACACCGGCATCGAATTTCTCGCCGATGCTGCCGTGCCGGATCCGCATTCGCTGATCAAGCATGCCAAGGATGCGGCTGCCGGCGCGGTGCTGCTCGCGTCGATCGCCGCCGCCATATTGGGTTGGCTGGTATTCGCGCCCTATTTGTGGCCCTGATGGGCCGCGTGCAGGTCTTCTGCGTGGCCCTCGCTTGCCCGCGGTTTGCCGGCTGCGAGCGTGAGACTGCCGACACATTCCGCCGCAGGACGCAAGATGGTTGCGTCAGGGCGTGCCCTGCATAATCCGCTCCCCTTGAGCCGTGCCGGAATTCCCGTCCATGCAGTCCATCGAAGCCCGTATCGCCGCCGAGCTCGGCGCCCGTCCCGCACAGATCGAGGCGGCGGTGGCCTTGCTCGATGGTGGCGCCACGGTGCCTTTCGTGGCGCGCTACCGGAAGGAGGCGACGGGCGGGCTGGACGATGTGCAACTGCGGCAACTCGAGGTGCGGCTTGGCTACCTGCGGGAGCTCGAGGAGCGCCGTGGGGCGATCCTTGCGAGCATTACTGAACAGGGCAAGCTCGATCCCGCGCTGGAGGCGGCGATCCG
>CAJADV010000205.1 GCA_903938575.1 uncultured Gammaproteobacteria bacterium | reverse complement strand
CGGCGGGCTGAATCACATCCGCACGTCGCCCGCAGGCGGCGTGCCCGAACCGGAGAACTGCCACATGCAGCACTGCGTATTCATCCAGACCAACCACAGGCAGTACGCCGGCGCGCTGGTCGCGCAACATGCGCTGCGCCGCTTTTCCCGGCACAGCGACAAGTTCGACGTGAAGATCATCGACGCCCGCGACTACGCCTACTTCGACGAGCGCGAGGGCCAGAACTACCTGCGCGATGGCGTCAAGCGGGTGTGGCTGAACGATGACCTGCAGTCATTCACGCTGACACGCTTCATGCCGCCCGCCCTGATGGGCTTCGAGGGGCGCGCGATCGTCATCGACCCGGATGTATTCGCCTGCGCAGATATCTGGGATTTGTTCTCGCGCGACATGGAGGGCAAGGCGATCCTCTGCCGCTCGCGTTCAGGCACCAAGGGCCTGATCGACAAATGCCTCGCCACCAGCGTGATGCTGTTGGACTGCGCGAAACTCACCGACTGGAAAGTCGAGGAGCGCTTCCAGCGGATGTTCGATTTCAGCTTCGACTATATGGACTGGATCTGCCTGAAGACGGAGGCCGCGGGCACGGTGGGCCTCTTCGAGAGCGAGTGGAACGACTTCGACAAACTCACGCCGGCCACACGCATGCTGCACACCACGCGGCGGCGTACGCAGCCCTGGAAGACGGGGCTGCCGGTGGATTACCGCATCGCGGAGCGCTTTCGCCTGTTCCCGCCGGCAGCCTGGCTGATGCGCGCCCGCCGCCATTTTTTCGGCGAGTACGGCCTGATGGGCAGCTACAAGCAACACCCCGATATCAACCAGCAAAACCTCTTCTTCGGCCTGCTGAAGGAATGCCTCGCCAACGGCACGGTGACCGAGAGCTTCCTGCGCGACGAAATGAAACAAAACTACGTTCGGCACGACGCCTTCGAGGTTCTCGCACGGACGCCGGATCTGCCACCAGCGCCGCTGCATCCGCTCAGCAACCTGATGCACTGCGCTGCCTGAGCACGCACGATCAACGCGAGTCCCCGGCATCGCCGCGACCAGTCGTGAACAGCCCGGCGACCGCGAGCGCCGCGGCCATGGTGTCGTCGCGCCTCTGCCCCGACGGCGCCTTCGCCTGCGCGTCTCCAAGCCACGCGGCCCGTCCTTGATGCACCAGTTCGCGCATCATTCCCAGTGCATCACGGCGCATGCGCCGCGGCCCCAGGCTCATGGCGAGTCGGTGAACGAGCGCATCGAAGCGGTAGTTGTAGCCGCGCCGCCACCACTGCGGGCCATCATCAAGACTGAAAAGATAAACCGGCCGTCCGGTGAACTCCGCCTCGGCCACCATGGACACACTGTCGGCAGTGACCACGAACTGCTCGGCGAGCGCCAGATACCCGAGGTAGGGGTTGTCCTCGCCGGAACGGCCCCAGCGATGCACGTGTCGCGGCACATCGATGGCCGCGAGAAAGCTCTCGAGCACACCGGGCGGGGTGCGTGCGCTGTCCGTGACCAGCACCGAACCGCCACGCGACCGCGCGAGGCCATTCACCATCTCGCCGAGATGCCGTGCCTTGGCGGGCGTGAACACGGAGGCGCCGCTGTTGCCGCCAAGCAGCACGGCCGTGCGCGGCGCGGGCAGTGGCGCCAAAGCAGACGCCCAGCGCTTGCGGGCAGCGGCGAGCGAGGCTTCGCTCAGCCGATGCAGGGGCAGGCTGTTCATCAGCACATTGGGAAAATCACCCAGTGGATACTGCGGGGTCGCCACCACCAGGTCGAAGCACCCGGGATCGGCCCAGGGCCGTCCGAGATGAACGATTCGCACATGCCCCCCGGAGCGTCTCTGGATCCAACGGGCCACCGCCTCGTTACGACGCCCGGAGGTAATGACCAGATCTGGCCAGGGGGACGCCAGAGGGCTGGAGCGAGCGCAGTCGATGCCGGCGAGCGTGACCCCAAGCAGCCTGCTGGTCAGCAGCTCCCAGGGGCGGTAGAAAATCCGTTTTTCCTCGCAGGGCCAGCCAAGGCGCTCGGCGAGCGCAAGAACCTGCGTGTTGTCACCGGCCTTGTGGCCGAGCAGGAGCCACACACGGGTGGCGGGGGCGCGCTGGAAAGGGTCTTCGCGCACGGTGGCTCGGGCTCCTCGCGCGATGGCGGGTCGTCGATACTGCATTACAATACCAGCCCATGCTGATAGAGCGTTACGTCACTGCGGAAATCGCCCGTCCCTTTGCCGCAGGGCTGGGCATACTTACTGTCGTGTTCATCGCCTTCACCGCGGCGGTCAAGCTCGCGGACGCGGCCTCCGGCGCAATCCCGCCCTCTGCCGTGATGGAACTGATCGTCCTCAGCACCCTGATTGCCCAGGAAGTGCTGCTGCCCACCACACTCTATCTCGCGATCCTCTTTGCCCTTGGCCGCATGCACCGCGACTCGGAAATGGCGGCACTCGCGGCCGCAGGCGTCGGCGAGCGGCGGATCCTGCGCGCGGTGCTGCTGATCGGTGCCGGCGCCGCACTGCTGGTGGGTCTGTTGTCGGTGCAGGTGCGCCCCTGGGCCTATGCGCGGAGCTATGCGCTGGAGCAGCAGGCCATCAGTCGCTTCGACCTTGCCAATATCCGGCCCGGCAGCTTCGTCGAACTCGGCAGTGGCGGCTACGTGCTGCAGGCCCAGGAGGTCGACACCGCCGCCTCGGAACTCAGATCGGTTTTCGTGCAGGTGGATCGCGGCAGGCATTCGCAACTGATCGCTGCCGCCCGGGCCCACGTTCACGATCTTGATGCAGAAGGATCACGCGCCGTGGAATTCCTCGACGGCTACAGCTACCGGCTGGACAACGAGGGCAATCACGACGTGAGCATGCGCTTCCGGTCATTCCTGATCCGCTTCCCGCCGGAGGAGCGGATGCAGAAATTCCGCCGCAAAGCGATCGATACCAGCACGCTCGGCAAGTCTGCGGACATCAAGGACATCGCCGAGTACCAGTGGCGCACCACCACGCCGCTCGCGACGCTGCTGCTTGCGGTGCTCGCCGTGCCCTTGGCGCGCTCCGGACCGCGGCAGTCACGCTCGGGCATTTTTGCCGTCGCCCTGCTCGCCTACCTGCTTATTTTCTCCGCGAGCGGGGTGGTGCGCAGCTGGATCGAAAACGGCAACATGCCGGCCTTCCCGGGGCTGGCCGTGGCCTACCTGCCCGCCCTGCTGCTGGGCGCATGGCTGCTGCGCTCACCGCGACTGCGACCCAGCGGGTGGCGCCGGTGATTCTCACACGGCATATAGGACACGAACTCGCGCGCGGCTGGCTGGTGGTCTTCACCATCCTCGCGGCCATGTTCGCGCTGCTGCAGTTGGTCGAGGAAACCGACAACCTGAGCCTGCGCTACCGCTTCATCAATGCGGCGTCCTATGTCGCACTCACCACGCCGCAGCGGGTGCTGGAACTCTCACCCGTTATCGCCGCGCTAGGCACCCTGCTCGCCTTCGCCACCCTGAGCCGCAACAGCGAGCTGGTCGTCATGCGCGCGGCGGGGCTTTCGATGCGCCGCTTGTTGCTTATGGCGGGCGGACCCACGCTCGCGCTCGTGCTCGGACTGTCGCTCGCGAGTGAATTCCTTGTGGCAACCATGCATCACCACGCCGAGACCGAGCGCACGGTGCTGCGCAGCGGCAATCTGGACCTGCTGGCCGGCAAGGGGCTGTGGTCGCGCACCGGGCACCGCTTCCTGAACGTGCGGGAGCTGCGTGCAGGCCAGGCGCCAGCGGGTATTTCACTCTACGAGTTCGCGGCCGACGGCCGCTTGCAGCGTGCCATCGAGGCCGAGCACGCCGAGCTGATGCCAGACCGTCGCTGGAGGCTGGTCAATGCACGCGTCAAGGACTGGAGCGGCGATGTGCTGAAGCGCCAGACCGTCGCCTCGCTCGATCTCGGCCCCTTCTGGTCCGAGACCGAATTGCCCGCGCTGGGCCAGTCGCTGGCGGCGATGTCGCCTTCCTCCCTGTATCGCTACGCCGAACACCTGCGGTTCACCGGGCAGGACGACGCCGAAGTGCGGATGGCATTCTGGGAGCGGGCCACGCTGCCGCTGTCGGCGGCGGCGATGGTGCTGCTCTGCGCCGTGATAGGAATCGGTTTCGGATCGACGCGCAGTGGCGCCTTCGGTTGGCGAGTGATGACGGGCGCGGTGATCGGGGTGGGTTTTTACCTGTTGAGCCAGATATTCCACACGGCAGGACGGCTGCTTGGCCTGCAGCAGGCTGCGGTCGTGCTGCTGCCCATCGCGCTCGTGGTGGCCCTTGCCCTGCTGATCGCCGCACGCACGCGCGGTCCAAGCTGAGCCGCCCGGGAGCACGCCGATGAAGTTGATGATGAGTTTCTACCGCCGGTATCCGCTGCGCACCCTGCTCACGCTGCTTGCGATGTCAGTGGCAGGCCTCGCCGAGGGAGTAGGTTTGTCGGCGCTGCTGCCGCTGCTGAACATAGCAATCGAATCCCAGGCGAACACCGCATCACCCCTGCCAGCGGTATCCGGCAACGCCTTCGAGCAGACCGTACGCAATGCGCTGTCGTGGGCGGGCATAGAGCCGGAACTGAACAACCTGCTGGTGCTGATCGTTGCGGCACTCACCGTGAAAAGCTTGCTGTTGCTGGCAGCGCAGGTGCAGGTCGGCTACAGCGCAGCGCGGCTCGCCACGGATCTCCGGCTCGAGTTGCTGCGCGCAGTGCTACTCAGCCGCTGGGAGTACTTCCTCAACCAACCGATCGGCAAACTGACCAACTCGCTCGCCACCGAGGCTGCCCGCGCCGCCGAGGCTTTCCAGAACGGGGCCACTGCCCTCACGTTCCTGTTCCAGGCGGTGGTGTATGGCGCCGTGGCACTTGCTGTCTCGTGGCGCGCCACGCTGGTGGGAATAGTGGCCGGGGCAATCATCATCGGCTTCTCGCACTCGCTGGTGCGCGTGACCAAGAAAGCGGGCAAGAAGCAAACCAGCGTGCTGCTGTCACTGATGTCGACCATGACCGACACGCTGGCATCAGTGAAGCCGCTGAAAGGCATGGGGCGCGAGCATCTGGCCGGATCGGTGCTCTCCATGGAGACCGCGCGCCTCAACCAGGCCCTTGAGCGGCAGGTGCTGAGCGGCGCCTCTCTCGACTCGATGCAGCAGATTCTCTTTGCATTCATCATCGCCGGCGGCATGTATCTGGCGCTGGTGCGCAACGGACTGCCGCTGGCCACGGTGATGGTGCTGGTGGTGGTGATCGGGCAGATGGTGGCCTTGCTCGGCAAAGTGCAGAAGCAGTACCAGAAGGCCTCGATCGGCGAGAGCGCGTATTGGTCCATGCGCAAGACCATCACCGAAGCGCAGCAGGAGGAGGAAGAGCTGCATGCCGGCGAGCCGCCATCGCTCGGGAGCGGATTACGCCTCGAGGGTCTGGGTTTCCACTACGGGGAACGCAAGGTGCTGGAGGGCCTGGATCTCGAGATTCCGGCCGGCCAACTGGTGACGCTGGTGGGGCCATCGGGCAGCGGCAAGACAACCGTGGTCGACCTGGTGATAGGGCTGCTGCGCCCCGACACCGGACGCATCATGGTGGGCGGTCTGGCGCTCGAGTCACTCGATATCCGCCAGTGGCGCCGGGCCATCGGTTATGTGCCGCAGGACACCCTGCTGCTGCACGAGAGCATTGCCCACAACGTGAGCCTCGGCGATCCGCAACTCGGGGAGGCCGCAATCGAGGCGGCACTGCGAGCTGCCGGCGCCTGGGGCTTCGTGGAGGCGCTGCCCGAAGGCATGCACGCAAGCGTGGGCGAGCGTGGCGGCAAGCTCTCGGGCGGGCAGCGCCAGCGCGTCGTGATCGCGCGCGCATTGGTGCGCAAACCACAGCTGCTGATTCTCGATGAGGCAACCAGCGCACTCGATGCCGACAGCGCCGATGCGGTACGCCAGACACTGCAGCAACTGCGAGGCTCGCTCACGATCCTGACCATCACGCACCAGGAGCTGCTGGTCGATATCGCCGATCGCGTCTACCGGCTGGAAGGCGGCAAGGCAAGGCTTCAGGCTTGATTGAACAGCGCCCGCACGCGAGCCACCGCACGCTCCACATCCGGCGACGGCGCCACAACCTGTCCGGAATGAATCTGGCCCAGCCAGACTGCGCGCCCCTCGGCGATCATCCTGTCGTGTACCAACGCGATATCACGACCGAGACGCTGCGGCCCGAAGCGCATCAAGAGACGGTACCCGACGGTATCGGGCGTGTGATCGTGCGGCACTGGCCCAGCCCCGGGCGCATGATCACGCTCGAGGTCGAACAGGTAGAGCGGCTTGCCGGTGGCACTCGCCTCGGAGAGCATGGAGATGCTGTCGAAGGTGGTCACGATCCGGTCAGCCATTCCCAGATAGGCGAAGTAAGGGTTTTCGGGGTCGTCGGCGCGCCAGCGGTAAATCTCGTGGGGCACGCTGGTCTCGCGATCGAGGACTTCGCTGACGCTGGCCGGTGTGCGGGAGCTGGTGCTGATCATCAGGCTGCCACCGAGAGATCGCGCCAGCTCGCTCGCCTGGCGTGCAAGACGCCGCGCCGCGTTCGCGCCGAAGGCATAGGGCCCGCTCGAGCCTCCTGCCATCACCGCGATCCGCGGTGCCGGCAAGCGCTCCAGGCGCTCGCGATGAAGCGCGAGGTCTGCGGCCACCCGGCCCGGAGTGACCCGGTGCATGGTGAGCGCGTTCTGCAGAACCGTGGGACTGTCTGCGAGCCGATACTGCGGCGTCGTCACAACCAGATCGAAGCTCGCAGGATCGGCCCACGGGCGCCCCACATGAACGACGCGGGCGCTCCCACCGGAAGCCTTGCGCACCCAGCGGCACACGGGTTCATTGCGCATCCCGGCGCCGATCACCAGATCCGGCCACGGGGGTACGAGTGTGGCCGCGCACTCGGGCGTCAGACCGAAAAATCCGGTACCGCGAACAAGCTCGAAGGGGCGGCCGATTTCACGGTACTCGATGGGCTTCAATTCGAAGGGCCAGCCGAGCGCCTCGGCGAGAGCCAGCATCTGGCTGTGCTCACCGGCCCGGTAGGCACCGATCACCCAGACACGCCGTTCAGGCGCTCCCTCAGACACGCGTTGATTTCCACCAAAAATACACAAGGGCGCCGACAGCCCGATCGGGTCGCGGCGAGCCTCAGTATACTTCCGAGCTGCTCCGTAGCGGCGCAGCGGCCACAATCAACTGCCGGGAAAACGCACGATGGCAAGCTATGACATCTGCCTCGCCCGAGTGCTCGAACTCCTCGCGCCGCTCGCCAAACCGGGTGGCGTCGTTGCCGAGTCCAGCGATCTGGTTGGCGAACTGGGGCTATCTTCCATCGACGTGATGGAAATGATCGAGAGCATCGAAGACGAGTTCGATATCTCCTTCCCCCTGAACAACCTCTCCACCATCCGTACCGCCGGCGAACTCGCCGCCGATATCGCGAGGCTATCGCAATGAGCCTGCTCGACAAGTTCGATGCCATGACCGCCGTCCGCGCGGAACTCACAGCGCGCGGCCTGCGCCCCTTTGGAGCGATCAACGAAAAAATCATCTCGCCCACCGAGGGAACCATCGCCGGCAAGCGGGTGATCCTGGCGGGAACTCACAATTATCTCGGACTCACCTTCGAACCCGAATGCATCGAGGCCGCGCAGCGCTGCGTCGCCGAGCAGGGCACCGGCACCTGTGGCTCGCGGATGGCAGCCGGCACCTACGCCGAGCACGACGCGCTGGAGAGCGAGCTGGCGGCGTTCTTCGGTCGCCGCTACGGGATTGTCTTCTCCACCGGCTTCAGCGCCTGCATGGGCGTGCCAGCTACTCTCGCGGGCCCGGGCGACACGATCCTCATGGACTCCGACAGCCACGCCAGCATCTACGACGGCGTCCGCCTGAGCGGTGCCGAGGTCGTGCGCTTCCGTCACAACGACGCCGCCAACCTCGAGAAGCGTCTCGAGCGTCTGGGCGACAAGGCCAAGGACACCCTGGTGGTGGTCGAGGGAATCTACAGCATGCTGGGCGACATGGCGCCGCTTGGCGCCATCGCGGAACTCAAACGCAAATACGGCTTCTGCCTGATGGTAGACGAGGCGCACTCCATGGGCGTGCTCGGCGCACGGGGGCGCGGGCTTGCCGAGGCGGCGGGCGTCGAAGACGACGTCGATTTCATCGTCGGCACCTTCAGCAAGAGCCTTGGCTCGATCGGGGGCTACTGCGTCAGCAACCTCGACCAGACCGACGCCATCCGTTTCTCGACCCGCTCCTACCTGTTCACCGCCTCGTCCACGCCAGCAACCATAGCCTCGGCGCGCGCGGCTTTGCGCGTATTGCAGGCACGCCCCGCGCTGCGCGAGACGCTCTGGCGCAACGCCAACATGCTCTACAACGGTCTGCGCGAACTCGGCTTCCGCGTCGGCCCCGACGCGAGCCCCGTGGTAGCGGCGATTTTCGAGGACCGCGAAACGGCTATCCGTTACTGGCAAGGACTGCTCGATCAGGGTGTGCTGGTGAATCTGGTGGTACCCCCGGGCTCGCCATCGACCTACAGCCTGCTCCGGGCGAGTGCGAGCGCCGCACACACCGAGGAGCAGATTCGCCACATCCTCTCGGCCTACGCGAATCTCAGGCTCAGGGACGCGGCGTGAGCGCCCATGCCGAGGCGGTATTCCGCTTCGCGCACCTCTCCGACCCTCACTTGTCGGATCCTTCCGGGGCTTCCTTCGGGCAACTCGCGGGAAAGCGGATCCTCGGTTATCTGTCGTGGCGGCGCCGCCGGCGTCACGAACACCGGCGTGAATTCCTCGACGCACTCGGTCGTGACCTGAAGACCCTTGCACCGGATCACACCGTCGTCACCGGTGATCTCACGCACATCTCGCTGCCGCAGGAATTCGTGCAAGCGCACGACTGGCTGCGGTCGTTGGGCTCGGGGGACGCCGTCACGGTGGTACCCGGCAATCACGATGCCTATGTACATATCGCCTGGGAGAAATCCATCGGGCTGTGGTCTGACTATCTGCGCGCAGACCGCGCGAGCGACGCGATGTTCCCGCTGCTCCGGGTGCGCGGCCCAGTGGCTTTCATAGGACTGAATTCGGCGCTCCCATCGGCACCCCTGTTTGCCACCGGAGGCATCGGGCAAGAACAGCTGCGGCGCCTCGAGACAATCCTCGACTCGCTGCGCGGATCAGGGCTGTTGCGCGTACTGATGCTGCATCACCCCCCGGTGCCGGGCGCCGAGGTGTGGCGAAAGCGCCTCGTGGACGCGCCGGAGCTCTGCGAGATCCTGGGCCGCACACCGGTGGACATGGTGCTGCATGGGCACCGCCATCGCCCGGTGCACACCCTGATTCGCATTCCCGGCAGCGGAATCCCCGTATTCGGGATCCCCTCGGCGTCCGCCGCGGGGCTGCACTCGCCCCACGCCTCCGAGTACAACACCTATGCGATCACGCCCACGCCCGAGGGCTGGCGCGTCGAGGTGCAGGCGCGCACGTGGCAGGAACATTCGGCGGGCTATCGTTCCGAGCAGATCGCGGCGTTGCAGATCAACCGGTCCGACTCGCACTGAGGAGCCTTCAGTCGCGCTGCAGCAGGCGCGCCTCTACCAGCGCGTGATCCTCAGGCGAATCGACATCGACCGCGGCCTCGCCAAAGGGCATGCGCACAGCGGCCACCCTTAGCCCGGTGCGGCGCGAGAGCAACGCCATGGCCGTATCCAGATCGAGCCAACCCAGGCGATAGCGCAGCACCGCACTCCAGCCGAGCAGCTGCAGGACACGCCAGGGCGTCTTGCGGGCGCCTTCAACCTGCCTCCACAACCCTGCCATGGAACGTCCATCTGCGGTGGGGAAAGCGAACAGGTTGCAGCCGCAGTAATCGGCATCGCGAAAGCGCAGCAGCGTCTTGCGCATCGACGGGAAAATCTCCCGGACATTGGCGTATTCAGAAAGCCCCACCACCACATCGGCACCGCTCGCGAGCGCAGCACTGCAAAAGTGCTCGATGAATTCGGGCCGCAACAGCGGATGATCCGCGGTGGTCAGAAGCACGGGCAGCGCAGCAGGAATCGCCGCGAGGGCCTCGCTTGCGCTGGTGCTCGGAGTAGGTCCGGCCGCACGCCAGGCGAGCCCTCCGCTGTCTATGCGGTCACGAAGGGCAGGCTCGGTGTCCACCGCCTCGCGGGCGGGCCCGCTCAGGAGCACCGAGGCCACGCAGTCAGTGGACTGCAGCGCCTCGAGAACCCGCATCAGCATCGGGCGCCCGGCAATCTCAAGCAAGGCCTTGCAGCCCCGGCCAGAGGCGATCACCAAGGGATCGTCAGCGCGGCGATCGCCCGCCAGCACGATGGCGGCCCAGGAACGCGTGCTCACTGCGGCAGTTCCATCTCGTAGAGCCGGTAGCGCTTGTAGACCTCGCCACCGATGGCCTCGATGATGCTGCGCATTCCCGAGTTGTCCTCAAGGATCCACGACATCTCGACCTCCGTCACGCCCCGCGCGCACATGCTCTTGCGCACGGCGTCGATCACCGCAAAGGCAAGTCCTGGCCCGAGTCGGGAGTTCTGGAACGACTGCCGCACTCCCATCAAGGGCACGCGAGCGCTCTGCGGATGACGGACCTTGAGGCCCCATAGCAGCTTCAGCCAGCCGAAGGGCAGCAACCGCCCGCCAAGATGCCGCGTGATCTCGTGGATATTGGGCATCGCGACGATGAAGGCAGCGGGCACGCCATCGACCTCGGCGATCTGCACGTAGTCGGGCGGGGCGAGCAGGGTCACCAGCTTGCCAACGTCCGCAAACTCCTCCTCGGTGAAGGGCACGAACCCGTAGTTGCGCGACCAGGCGTCATTGAAAATATCCCTGATCAGCGCCAGTTCGCGCGCGCGGTTGCGGGTATCGAGCGAGCGGACTCTGACACTGCTGCCGCCGGCCTCGGCAAGGCGACGCATCACACGGGGCGCCTCGAAATCCGGCGCGACCCGGTAGGCGAGGAGATCGCGCGCGGAGCGCAGGCCCGCATCCTGAAGCGCCCTGTCATACCGCGGGAGGCCATGCCCCATCATCACGCAGGGCGGCGAATCAAAGCCCTCCACCAGCAGACCGCATTCTTCGTTGACGGAGAGATTCAGCGGGCCACGCAGGCAATGGGCGCCCTGCGCACGGAGCCATGCGGTGGCAGCAGCGAAAAGAGCTGCGGTCACGCGGGCATCATCTACGGCCTCGTAGAAGCCGAAGGCCCCGCTACGATCGGCATGGAACTCCTGCTGAAGACGGTCCCACTGCGCGGTGATGCGACCCACCGGCACGCCGGCCGCGTCATATGCCACCCAGGCTTGGGCGCTCGCGTGCAGCAGGTAGGGGTTGGAGCCCCAGATCCGCTCACGCAACTCGAATTCCAGCGGGGGCACCCAGTTGGGATCGGCGGCATAAAGCCTGCCCGGCAGCCGCAGGAAGTCCCTGCGGCATGCCGCAGAGTCCGCTGGAAGCACCGAGATCGAGCTGTCAGGCGGGTTCAATCTCGGCGTACTCCGAAGCGTGCTGCGTGGGTGTTGGCCGGAGTATACAGGCCGCTTTCGCGGCCGCGCCACAGTGGTGTCGGCCATGCAGCCACACTGAAAAACCCTTTTCAAATCCAACAATTAGCGCAACTGAAAACGGCTCGACCGGGAGCTTTTCGGGCCAAATAGTACCAATGGATCAAGGTTGATTTGAAACGGCTGCGAACGAAAAATACATGCAACAAATACGACAGGGCTCAAAGACTGCCGTGGGACAAGAAGCAGTGGTGCAGGCCTTCTAAGGGGAAGGCGTGTGGGTTAGCACCAACAAGCTCAGCCACGACATGGGCAACCAACAAAAGGGAAGCACACGGTTTTGCGCACCGAATTGACACCCACACGTCACGAACTGCCATTCCGCCCTGCGGATTTTCGCACCCTTACCGAGGCGCTGGATTACGCAGCGCTCGGAGAGACTGGCGCAAACTTCTACACCGGACGTGGCGATTTCTCATCGAGCCTCCCATTCGCTGACCTCCGCACAGAGGCGCTGGGCGTTGCACGACGCCTGCTGGGACTGGGCATGCACAAGGGCGACCGGGTCGCCATGGTCGCCGAGACCCATCCGGATTTTCTCCGCGTGTTCTTCGGCTGTCAGTACGCAGGGCTCATCCCGGTGGCTCTGCCGGCCACGATAAATCTTGGTGGTCACCAGAGCTTCGTCGCGCAGCTGCGTGGTCTGATCGAAAACAGCGGCGCGTCGGTGGTCATTGCCTCGGCAGATTTCCTGCCCTTCGTGCTCGAGGCCGTCGAAGACATGTCGCTCCTGATGGTGGGCGAGCCTGCGGAAATCGACCTGTTGCCCGAGGCGAGCGGCGAACTGCCGGTCATCGAGCCGGGTGATGTGTCTTATCTGCAGTACACCTCGGGCAGCACCCGCTTCCCGCGCGGTGTGATCATCGAGCACCGCTCGGTGATGAACAACCTGCACGGGATCATCACGGCAGGCGTAAAAATCAGTGAAAGCGACCGCTTGTTCTCGTGGCTGCCGTTCTACCACGACATGGGTCTGGTCGGCCTGGTGCTGGTGCCGGTGGCCGCGCAGATATCCGTGGACTACATGGACACCCGCGATTTCGCCATGCGTCCTCGCCAATGGCTAAGCCTGATGTCACAGACCAAGGCAAGCATCTCGTTCAGTCCGTCATTCGGTTATGAGCTCTGCGCCCGGCGCCTGCGCGAAGGCGAGGCCGCGCGCTACGACCTCAGCAACTGGCGTGTCGCCGGGATCGGAGCAGAGATGATCCGCTGGGAGACCCTCGAGCGCTTTGCCGAGGCTCTGGCGCCCGCGGGATTCGACCCGCGTGCGTTCCTCGCCTGCTATGGCATGGCGGAGTGCTCGCTGGCCGTGAGCTTTGCGCCACTCTTCGGCGGCTTCCGGACCGACGTGGTGGATCTCGATCACCTTGCTGACCATGCCGAGGCGCTGCCGCCGGTCGATGGCATCACGGGTCGGGCGCGGGCATTCGTCGATTGCGGCAAGCCAATCCCGGGTTACGAGATGGAGATCCGCGGCGACGACGGCACGGTGCTTCCGGATCGCGGCACCGGGACGATCTTTGTGCGCGGCCCCAGTGTCATGAGGGGGTATTTCAACGCGCCGGCCGAAACCGCCGCAGCGCTGAGCAGCGATGGCTGGCTCAATACCGGAGACATCGGCTACCTGGTCGATGACAGCCTGGTGATCACCGGGCGCCAGAAGGATCTCATCATCATCAACGGCCGCAACATCTGGCCGCAGGACCTCGAGTATCTCGCCGAGCACCAGGCAGAAGCCCGCGTCGGCGATGCATTGGCCTTCTCGGTACCGGGACCGGAGTCACGCGAAGTCTGCGTACTGGTGGTGCAGTGCCGGGAAACCAACGCCCAACGACGCGGCGCGCTGATTGAGCGGCTTACGCGCCTGGTGAGACTGGAAATGGGCATCGACAGCTACGTCGAACTGGCCCCGCCGCACACACTGCCACGCACCTCCTCCGGCAAGCTTTCCCGCTCCAAGGCGCGCCAGACCTTTATCGAGACCCACGATCTCGCTGAGGTAGCCGCAGTGGCAGAAGGCGCTCCGCCGAAACATCAAGTCTCTGCCTGATTCCCTGTCTCGGTTGCGCGACAGCCAGGCATGCTCATAGCGATCACAGGCGCGACTGGCTTCATCGGTCAGCGTCTGGCTAAAGCGCTTATCAAGGCAGGCCATGAACTCAGGGCGCTCACGCGCCAGCCCTCGGCAGCACTGCCTCCCGAGATCGAACAGATACCCGGTGATCTTGCAGATACCGACGCTCTCGGGCATCTGGTGCGAGGGGTAGACGCGGTCATGCATCTCGCAGGTGCAGTGCGTGGAGCGAAGGCAAATGACTTTGACCGCCCCAATGTGCAGGGCACCCGTAACCTGCTGCTGCAGATGCAGCACGAAGCCCCGGCATGCCCCCTGCTGTTCATCTCATCACTGGCTGCCCGTGAGCCCGCTCTGTCGCACTATGCCGCGAGCAAACACCAGGCCGAGCATCTGCTGGTCGAACTCGCCAACGAGCGCCCCTGGCTGGTCCTGCGGCCCCCTGCGGTGTACGGACCGGGCGATCGCGAGATGCTCCCGGTGTTCCGCTTCATGGCACAGACGGGTATCGCTCCCTGCGCGGGGAAGCGCAGCGACCGCCTGTCGCTGATCTTTGTCGATGATCTGGTCGCAGCGGCCATGGCTTGGCTGCAACGCGCCACCACCGTACGCAGCGGCTGCATGAGCCTCCATGACGGGCAAGCGGGCGGCTATGACTGGAATGATCTCGCCCGCCTGACCGGCATAGCCTGCGGTCGGACTGTGCGCCCATGGGAAGTGCCCCGCCCCCTGCTTGATCTTGCTGCGAGCCTGAATCCTCTGCTCTGCGCCCTGCTTGGCAGCGCGCCAATGCTGTCACCCGCCAAGCTTCGCGAGCTGCGTCACCCCGACTGGGTCTGCGACAACCGCGAGATCACGCAGTTGCTCGGCTGGCAGCCGCGCATTTCACTGACAGAGGGCCTGGCGGCGACAGGCGGCTGGCAGGATTAACACTGTGCCTGCAGCACCTCACTGCGGCTGGACGCGGCAGCCAGGCCGTCGATAAGCTTGCGCCCCTCAATGGCGCCGCAAGGATAACTGACATGGGTGGCTGCCCTCTCGCCAACCTGATCGACCCCGACACCTACGCCGAGGGCATGCCCTACGACGAACTGCGTCGCTACCGCGAACAGGGAGCCGTCGTCTGGCATGACGACCCACGCACCGGCGTGCCCTACTGGGCCGTGGTCGGGCAGCAGGAACTCGACTACGTATCCAAACACCCCGAGCTCTTCTCCTCGGCTGCGCGATCCCCCTTCCCCGCCGAATACCCGCAAGACCAGGTAGAGGCAATCCACCGCAAGACGATCATCGGCATGGACCCCCCGCTGCACCAGAAAGTGCGACGGATCATGCGTGCGGCGTTCACCCCGAGCGCCGTGGATGCGCACGAGGCGATGTTCCGGCAGCACGCGCGGCGGATCGTCGATGCCGTGCTCCCGCGGGGCGAGTGCGAATTCGTCGAGGAAGTGGCGGCGGAACTTCCGCTGCTGGCGATCCTCGAGCTGCTCGGCGTGGATCCCGCCGACCGCAAGGATTTCTTCAACTGGACCAACACCATGATCTTCGCCGATGACCCCGACATGGCGGTCTCGGAACTGGACGGCCAGATCGCCGCGGCCAACGTGATCGGCTATGCGATGAAACTTGCCGAAGCGCACCGCATATCGCCGGCGAAAAACGTCCTTGGCGCCCTGCTCGATGGCCGCATCGACGGCGAGCCCCTCAGCACCGAGGAGTTCGTCTGGATGTTCGTGCTGACGCTGGTAGGCGGCAACGAGAGCACCCGCACGGTGATCGCCCACGGCATGCGCTTGCTGATGGAACATCCCGAGCAGCTGCAGTACCTCGTGGAAAATCCCGATCGCATCGCCGCCGCCACCGAGGAGATGCTGCGCTACAACACCGCCTTCATCGCCATGCGACGCACGGCCATGCAGGATGTCGAGCTGGGCGGGCAGTCGATCCGCAAGGGCGACAAGGTGCTGTTGCACTATCACGCGATAAACCACGACGAGCGCGTGTTCGGCGAAGACGCAATGCGCTTTGATGTGCGCCGCGCCGAGCGCATGCCGGACCTCTACAACCAGCTCCGCTCCTTCGGTATCGGGCAGCACTTCTGCATAGGCTCGCACCTCGCGCGGCTGGAACTGCGGGTGATGTTCGAGGAAATCATTCCCCGCCTGCGCAACCCCGGGCTGCTGGCGCCGCCTCGATTCGTCCGGTCCTTCTTCGTAAACGGCATCAAAGAGATGAAGGTCCGCTTTGATCCTGTCGCCATCTGATGTCGATTTTTTTTACATTCCCGGCAACCGCTTAGCACCGATGCAGACGCAACTCCCTACTGCAAAACAATATTCTTTTATCGGTACAGAATTTGCCTGTAGATTCAGCAAGATAGATCCGGCGTCAAATCACCAACATGCACCTCAGATCAGGCGAAGTATCGATGCCTCCGTTCCGGACGGACCGCCTGTATCAGGTCGACGGTCGCTGGTATTTCGTCACCCGGGAAAAGAGCCGCGAAGGACCTTACGACAACCGGATCGACGCCAGCCTCGGCGTGCAGCGCTACGTCTCGTCCGTGCGCGCATCGATCTGAGCGCCCCCCGTCCCCGCCGCGCCGCAAAGCGCGACAGGCGTCGTGTCCCCTGATGAAACCACCCTCCCCCGAGTACGCCGAGCGCAAGGCGCGTTTCGGTCGCTGCCTGACGATCTATGGCCGCAAGCCCGTGCTCGAGGCGCTGCAGTGCGCCGAGGTCCGGTGCGAACGCCTGCATCTCGCCCGCAGCAACCGCGAAGCAGCCATCCTGGACGAGATCGTCGCGCTGGCTCGCAGCAAGGGCGCAGAGCTTCGCGAGCACGACCGTCCGGCCCTGGCGCACATCTCGCGCAATGCCCGTGAGGACCAGGGCGTAGCTGCAGATCTGCGCTGGCCCGGGTACCGGCAATTCGAAGACTTTCTGGAAGAGCCTGCCACGGCGCTCCACCCTCTGCTGGCCGTCGACGGCATCACCAACCCGCAGAACCTCGGGATGCTGATCCGCTCGGCGGCGGCCGCAGGCAGCGCACTCCTGCTGCCACGCGAAGGCAACTGCGACATCTCCCCCCTGGTGATCAAGGCGAGCGCGGGAACCGTGTTCCGCGCAAGCATCATCCGCTGCAACGCCTTGCCCCAGGCCCTGGGGCAACTGCGTGCGGGAGGCTGGCATGTAGCGGCACTGGCGGCGGGCGCGGGTCGCAGCCTGTTCGATGCACTAGCCCCGGGGCCTCGCGTCTTCGTGCTGGGTGGCGAAAGCACTGGACTGACGGCGGAGACGCTGGCGCTCGCGAACGAGCGTCTGTCGATACCGATGGCGAACGGCGTGGAATCGCTGAACGTGGCCGTAACAGGCGCTCTGGTGGCCTACCGGAGCAGGCTCCCGCGCTGAGACCGCGCCCTCAACGCACCAGGCAGCCCATAGCGTCTTCCAGTCCGCGCAAGGTCATCGGGAACATACGGTCCTCGACCAACTGGCGCGTGAGATCGATCGACTGCGTGAAGTCCCAATGCTCCTCGGGCGTGGGATTCAACCAGACCACCTTGGCCCAGGTCTGCACCACCCGCTGCATCCACAGCGCACCCGCCTCCTCGTTGAAATATTCCACACTCCCGCCTGCCTGCAGGATCTCGTAGGGAGACATCGAGGCATCGCCGACGAAAATCACCTTGTAGTCGTGCGGGTACTTGTGAAGAAGATCGAGCGTGCTGATCTTTTCGCTCTGGCGGCGCGCGTTATTGCGCCAGACCGCGTCGTAAATGAAGTTATGGAAGTAGAAATACTCCATGTGTTTGAACTCGGTGCGCGCCGCCGAGAACAACTGCTCGCAGGTGCGGATATGCGGATCCATGGAGCCGCCCACATCGAAGAAGATCAGCACTTTCACCGAGTTGTGCCGCTCCGGCACCATCTTCAGATCCAGCAGCCCGGCGTTGCGGGCCGTCGAGCGGATAGTGTCGGCAACATCCAGTTCCTCGGCGGCTCCGGTGCGCGCGAATTTGCGCAGCCGCCGCAGTGCGATCTTGATGTTGCGCGTGCCGATCTCGACCGAATCGTCCAGATTCCTGAACTCGCGCTTCTCCCAGACCTTGGCGGCGCGCTGGTTGCCACCGTTCGGGCCCACCCGGATGCCTTCAGGGTTGTAGCCCTGCGCACCGAAGGGCGAGGTGCCACCGGTGCCGATCCACTTGTTGCCACCTTCGTGGCGGCCCTTCTGCTCCTCGAGACGCTTCTTGAACTCCTCGATCAGCTTCTCCAGCCCACCGAGAGATTCGATCTTCGCTTTCTCTTCATCGGTGAGGGTTTTCTCGAACTCCTTGCGCAGCCAATCCTCGGGAATGAGCGTCGAGAGGATGTCATCGAGCGTCGCGATGTCCTTGAAATAGGCGGCAAAGGCCCGGTCGAAACGATCGAAGTGCTTCTCGTCCTTCACCAGGATCGCGCGGCTGAGGTAATAGAACGCGTCGATGTCGGCAAAGGCGAGTCGCGCGCGCAGGGCTCCGATCAGGTCGAGGTACTCGCGGATCGAGACCGGGACACCCCCCTCGCGCAGACCCGCGAAAAAATTCAGCAGCATCAGCGACGGCTCTCGCGCCGATGCATGAACGCCAGTCGCTCCAGCAGATGCACATCCTGCTCGTTCTTGACCAGCGCACCGTAGAGCGGGGGGATCGCCTTGCTGGCGTCACGGTTTTTCAGGATCTCGTCGGGGATGTCATCGGCAAGCAACAGTTTCAGCCAGTCGATCAATTCCGAGGTTGAGGGCTTTTTCTTCAGTCCGGGCACACCGCGCACCTCGAAGAAAATATCCATCGCCTCGCTCACCAGGGATTTCTTGATGCCCGGG